>JAGRAS010000032.1 GCA_020434465.1 Bdellovibrionales bacterium
AACATTGGATGGCCCTAGTAATGGCAGAACCAAATAAGGCCCGGCAGGAATATCATAATAAGCAAAAGCCACTCCCATATCTCTTTCTTTTTCTTCAAGACCTAGCTTCTTTGCAACATCAAAAAAACCTACAATCCCCAAAGTAGAATTTAATAGGAACCTTAAAGTTTCAACGCCAGCTTGCTCAAAATCACCCATCACTACATTTGAAACTAATCTTTTAGGATATCTAAGATTAGAAAAAACATTTCCAATTCCCGACTGTAGCTCATCAGGAACAATGTAGTCATAAGAAGCTGCAACATGATCGATTACATACTCATCAGCAGTTTCATTAAACCAATACACTCCTCTATTAAACGGCTCTAAGGGATCCTTAATTTGTTCTTCTTGGGCAAAAGCAGGAAGACATGAACAAATGCATAAAACAAAAAAGAAAACTCTAAGCTTCATGTCAAATCTCCAGACTAGTGTAAACTAAAAAAGTGAATATAATTAAGGAACGGTTAAGTTTAAACCAATAAAACATTAATGTGATAATACTTTGGCAGCCACAATAGAGCAAGCTAGATTAGTCAACTCTAGTGCCGAGATTTACTATCTCGTATGCCTGCTCATATTTACTCTTATTAGCAGGTTTAACAGCTATTCCTTTTGCTGAAAAATATTCCTGAACTACTTTCATTATAGTTTGTTGATCTGCAAAAAAAGCTTCTAAGACTTTTTGAAGACGCTGAACTTCCTGCTTATCTCCCTGTTTTTCAGCAGCAGATATTGCTTGATCAAGCTTATCAGAAACGTTTCTTTCAAACTCAACCTCAATTTCAGTCAAACAAGAAATTCTTTTCGGCTTGACCGCGTCTTTAACTCCTTGCTTACGAGCATTTAAATAATCTAAATAATCAGTAGCAATAAAAATATGAGACCTATCAACACTGATAATGTAAGATTGATCTGGGTTAGGGCCAGAGCCCCATGGTGTATGAATATTTAAATGTTGCCGATAGCGCTCAGTTAATAAAACAACTTCAGGCCTAAATTCTACTGTCTTAATTTGAGGTTCTTTTTTAACTAGATAATTATAAGCATCACGTGCTGGTAATAACTTTACACCTTTAAATTCACCAGATTCCATGTACGGAAGAAACTCGTTTTCGTCCCATGGTGATGATGGCGGCGGATTTTCAACACTAAAAGGCTTAGACTCTTTTCTGAATTCAAATCTAGTTTCACCTACTACACTAAACCCTTCTCCAGTTTCTTCTCTGCCAGTCTTTGCTTGAATTTCCAATCTCGTTGGCCAAAAAACTGCCAAGTTAGGATCCTTAATATGACTTTTGTAGTCTGAGTAACTGCTATATCTATTTCTAAATCTGTAGGAAAGAGCATTTTTAAATGCCAAACCTTCAGCAGTATCAAAGTAGATATCTCTAAAAATAAAATCACCCGTACTTTGATCAGCATAAAGTGGACTACCAACTAATCCTGGCGATTGCCAAGAGTCTCCTAAATTAACAGATTTTGATAATGCGACTCGTATTTCTTCTGCAAGATCATTAAGTGGCTGTTCGCTTTGTTGATCGAAAATTGTGTATTTATATTCTCTCTCCAGCCTTAATGGAGTTCCAAATGCCTCACCATTATTAATGTCATCATTTAGTTGAGCTTTAATTTTTTGATGCTCTACTCTTCGTTTTTGCACAACAGAATTTTCAGATTTAATTGCAAAAGGATAATAATTAACAACCTTAGAGTCAGAAATGCTTACATCTGAACTTTGAAAAGAAAAATAACTGCCATTTAACAAGCAATTAGTAATTTTTGCTTTACTATTAAATATATTCAACCCACCTGAATATTTAATAAATGAATTACGTGCAAACCCAGCACCTTCAATAATCAAATTGCTAATTTCAACACAATCACTGCCATTTACTGCAAAAACTCCCCATGACTTATCAGTTGCAGCAGAAAATCTAACTGGTTGAGCTTCAGTTCCATTAATTTTAACACTTGCTCCTTTTGCAATAATTGAAACACCTGGATAAAGCTTAAGATTAGCGCCAGCATTAATAATCAGCGAGGAATATTTGTCGAGTATTAAATTATCTTTTAACTCTACATTTCCACTAAGAATTGTTTCAGTTTTCTTTACAAAAACATCTGGTTTCCACCAAACAATATTATCGCTATGCTGCTTACGAACTGTAAGTGCAATATCCTTTACCGGTTCATATGCTATATTGCTAATTGAATTTTTAGCATCAACTTTGACAACTTCTAGCTTAGCTGCTTTAGGAGTAATAATCTCATACACGTATTGAGCTGGAATTATTTGTCCTGATTTTTGCTTTTTAAAACTACGCTTAGAGTATAGAGGATCATTTAGTTTTATTTCTAAAGACTCTCCCGATACTATTGAACTTGTTTCTGGAATATGATCTCGCAACAAATCCTCTAAACCATGCCTTACAACCCTAACAGATGTACCATCTGCTAAACCTTTGGCATTTAATTTAACTGAATTTAGCTTTAAGCCTGCTCTTGATCGAACCTCGATACCAAATAAATACTTAGTATCACTAAGTTGCTCTAAATTATAAACGGCACTAGTTTTGGAGAGCTCTGATATAAAATGTGTATTTCGCTCAGCTACAATTTGATTTAATTCCTCTACAGAATTTTCCCACTCTGGGTTTGAAACATAACGTATGCCTTTATCATTCGCGTGAATTTTTAATGCAAAGGAATAAATATCAGGCCTTGCTGCGTCTGACTGTTGTTTTATAAGTTCTTGTATTTTCTTAGTTGATAAATTTCCATGAAGCGAATTCCAGAGAATGGTATCCTTAAGCTCACGAACTTCTGGAATTGCCAATGCTTTTCTAAATAAAGAATTAGAGCCAAGATCAATTGCTTTTTGATTTTTCCACATATAAGCAACAGTATCCCAGACAATAGGCACAAACTTACCTGAGACTGGACTGAAGTAATATTTACCGTTATGAGTTTCATCAACGTGAACAGACCCAACCATCTCAAGCAATGCCATATATGATGCCAAAGCATTTACATCTACTATATCTCTAAACTTGTAAAAAAATTCATAAGGGTTGTTTTCAGATTTAACTATATCAACTAAGGACTTCATTTCTTCAGGAGACGGATTTTCTTCAGCAGGAACATCAATTTCCCAAGCAGAGTAATCTCTGTAGAGTGGTTTTCTTGGTACCCCACCATAAATTTGCTCACTACTAATGTCTCCTATGTAGATTCTTCCTGCTGGCAAATTTCTATTACTAAGAAAGTCTTGATTTGGCTGTTCAAGCATCATTCTTACGCCATCGAATTGACGATTCAATCTAAAGTGAACCAACTCTGCACGAGGGGATAATACACCTCCTATTAAATTCCCCATTTCATAACCGAGCCAATTAGAGAATTGAGTTTCTACTCTTGGGACGGTGAAATTTATTAGATGCATACCTTCATATTCTTTTCCTTTTCGAAAACGAACACGCCAACTTTTCTGAGGAAAAGCCCAGTGGTTAATTGAATCTCCACGGTATCTAACCTGAGCTTTATAAACTTTGTCTTCAATTTTAACATCAGCTTTATGGTACTTAGTTCCAGTTTCAGGCAAATGTGAATTTAATTCATCCAGCGCACTACCTTTTATATAAATATCAATTATTTTTAATTGAGTGGTTTTAGGATCTGCAGCAGGAGCTGATAAATTTAAAAATGTTCCAGAAATAGTTTTTGCAGCACCATTATAAACTCTTTCCCAATATGCAAAATCTTTTGCATATCTTTCACGTGGCAGTGCAGCTAAATAGTCAGAAAGCAACTTACCTATAAATGCAATTACAAAAAGTAAAATTGCAAATTTAAAAATCTTTTTTGAAAGTACACGTCTGTGTGCTGTTCTAATGGCATCTAAATTATAGCCTTGATTTGAAAGAGATTTAACGTTCATATAACTACTCGCTTGCTCCTAATGGAGAGTCCAAATGGAGTATATTGTAAAAAGAATAATTCGCAAGACTTCGAAAAAGTTATAACTTATTCAATCTACTATGTTTTTCCCAGGGAATTTGGAGAAAATCATTCCAAATACACTTGTTTTTTAAGCTGTCCGATGCGAAAATTGGTAATGAAGGTAGTTTATTCGGACTAATGAAAGTGTTTGATTAGAGTCTCTAAAGCTAGAACGTTTTACAAAAATTTTCTCTTTAGCCCCTAGCATTTTTTCTTCGCCGATTTAGGTAATAGTTCAGAATATTCTGCTTATTTTTTTTGTATTTGTAATAACGTTTTTCGCGGAGAAATTTAATGAAGAAGTTATATATCGGTAACTTAAATTATGAAACAACTGAAGATGATTTAAGATCCGTATTCGAACAATTTGGTCCAATTGAATCTTTAAAAATTATCACAGATAAGATGTCTGGAAATTCAAAAGGCTTTGGATTTGTTGAGCTAACTGATGACAATCTTGCACTACAAGCAATTGAGGCATTAAACGATCAAGAACTTAATGGTCGTAACATGAGAGTTAATGAAGCTCGTCCTCAAGATTCCCGTGGCCCACGTGGTGGCGGTGGCGGTGGTGGCCGAGGTGGTCGCTATGGCGGCAGAGGAAACGGTGGTGGCAGACACGGCGGTGGCGGCGGTGGTCGTCATGGCGGTGGTAATCGTCGTCATGGTGGCGGAAACCGCGACGGCAATCAGTGGTAAAAACACACTAAATTTTTTTACCGCAATTAAAATGTTCTAAAGACAATTTTAAATTGCGTATAATATGAACCCGGTACTATTTTCTGATTTTAAAAGATTTAAATAGTTACTGGGTTTTTTGTTTGTGTTTTTTATTTGGGTTTTTTGTTTATACGCTCAAGGCAAATTCTCTAAGAGTTTCATTGAGAGATGTTTTCTTATCGGTTGATTCTTTTCGTTTCCCAATAATTAACGCACAACTTACATTAAATTCCCCTGATGGAAATTTTTTGGGTCTAGTACCAGGCACAACAACAGATCTAGCAGGAACACGCCCTCTGTACTCCACACTCTCAGAACCAGATACATCTATAATTGGGGTTGATGAAGTCAAACAAACATTTGCTGCAATTACGGCTTCCTCCTCAACCAACATTCCTTCTACAACAATTGCGCGTGAACCAATAAACGCTCCATCTTCAATAATTACAGGTCGCGCCCCTGGAGGCTCTAGCACACCACCAATACCAACTCCTCCGCTTAAATGAACAGAATTTCCAATTTGCGCGCATGAACCTACTGTTGCCCAAGTATCAACCATTGTGCCAGCCCCAACATAAGAACCTAAATTAACATAGGATGGCATTAACACCGCACCCCTTTCAATAAAACAGCCATAACGAGCAGTTGCCGGAGGAACAACCCTTACACCTAAATCTTTAAAATTGCTTTTAAGAGGAATCTTATCGAAATATGTAAACGGACCAACTTCATGTACATTCATCTCAGCAATAGCGAAATAAAGTAAAATGGCTTGTTGCACCCAATCATTAACCACCCAAGCATCATTAAGTTTATTAGCTACTCTAATCTTTCCATTGTCTAACATCGAAAGCACTTCTTTAACTGCAGCAGTATACTTATCTTCTTTCAGTAGCTCTCTATTATCTGCAGCCTTAAGAATAAGAGTTTTAATTTCCTCCATTAGATATCTCCTTCCAAACTTCGATTGCCTCAATGCAATCTTCTAACTTAGGTACAAGTGCTATACGAAAATACTTATCATTTTTGCCTAAAAAATGCGATTCTGGACTTACAATAATTCCAAAATCTAGTAACTTTTTAGTGTACGAAGTGGCAGTATAATGATCAGGGCTTTCACACCAAATATAAAACGTTGCAGAACTTTGCAGGTATTTTACTCCTATATTTTTTAAGAACTCTTCAAAAAGCTGCTTTTTATTAGCAATCAAATCTCTTCTTTTAGCAGCATGCTCATCATCACCCCACGCTGACGTTGCTGCAGCTTGTGTAAAATCAGGAGTGGCCAAGCCCATTACAGATCTCGCTGACAAATATTTGCTAATAATATTTGAGTCACCCGCCAAAAATCCAGTTCGGTAACCAGTCATACAACTTCGTTTTGAACAAGAATGAAAAGCTAACACCCCGTTAACTCCGCATTCTAAAAATGAAGGTGGTTTAACAGAACTTTGATAAATATCAACATAAGTTTCGTCAGAGCAGATTATGATATCAAACTTTTTTGCTATCTCTAATTGTCGTTGATAAAATGCCAAATCCACCATCTGCCCAGTAGGATTATGCGGATAATTAAACCAAACAGCAGCAGCTTTTTTTAATACTTCAGGTTCAATCAAAGATAAATCAAGGCACCAGGCATTATCAGCGTTTAGTTCTTCAACATGAAGCCTGACACCAAACATTTCAGCACTTCTTTGCGGAACTTGATAACCTGGAGATCCAACAATAATAAGATTTTTATTAGAATTTATTTCAGTAAGAATTGGAGTAATATGAAAAATTCCCTCTTTAGCGCCAGTTAAAGGAATAATCTCAGAGTCTGGATTAATATTCACACCAAACCGACGCTTCAACCAATTAGCGCAAGCTACTCTAAGTTCAGATTTACCTCTAACAGTCGGGTATTGAGAAACTGAATTCAAAGAATTTAGAAAGGCCTGCTGAATAAATAAGGGTGTTTCTTCTTTTGGATCACCTGTTCCAAAGTCAAAAATTTTCCTACCATCCAAAGTTAGTTTTTCTTTGAGCTTTTCAAGCTCATACATTGGATATTCTTTATTAGCTAAACCTTTTTCCAAACTTTTTTTATGATAAAAATAAGAATTTATCTCTCAGGGATAGTCGGGTCAGAACCTAATTCAACTTCCCTGCCGTCAAGAATACCATCACCATCACTGTCATCGTGCAATGGGTTAGATCCAATAATTATTTCTAAATCATCTCTTAATTTATCGCCATCAGAATCTGATACAAGTGGGTTAATGCCAGTTTCAGCTTCATATTGATTACTAAGACCATCGCCGTCATTATCAGGGGGGTAACTATTAGGGTTTTTAGGATCAAAACCAGATAGTAACTCAATCCCATCTAATACTCCATCTCCATCGCTATCGCTCTGCTCAGTATCAGTTCCTTCTTTTAACTCTTCTTCGTTTGATAAACCATCGTAGTCATCATCTACACCAGCAAATCTGGAAGCTAAAAAAGTCACTGGTAATGGTGGTATTGAATCTGCATTATTTGGATCAGACCCCACGTCTGTTTCCAGTAAATCAGTATAACCATCAGAATCACTATCTAAACTATCCCCTTCAATATCTTCTTTATAAATTTGACCAAGCCAATTACCTTTCTTGCCTGCTCTTAGAGCTGATGCGCTTGCTACCCCTTCAGCAATATCAATTGAGTTCGCATTCTCATTAGGAGTATCTTCCTGTCCTTCATTACTTAAGCTTCTTAAAGCAACAATTACGCTACTTTCGGTTGCTGTAGCTGTAGCTGTAGTAGTACTAGTAGGATCACCTGAAGCGGTAGCTGTAGCAGTAGGTGTTTCTGTCGGGGTTTCTATTCCTATATCATCTTCATCTTCAGTTCCCGATGAAGTAGGGGTTGGTGTTTCAGAACCACTTGGAGTTGGTGAACCCAAATTACTTTGCGAAGCAAAGTTGTAGTTTTCTCTGCATGCTTTAGTTCCACTCATAGTAATAGCGAAAAGCAACAGAGCAACTATTAATGTGATTTTATCAAATACAGTTCGGGTACTCATGATTTTAAAAATGCCTTAAATGATATATTATATTATCCAATCTAGCTATTTAACAATACTTAATGCTAGTTAATAATTACTTAGTAAATAGCTTTGTGCTATAGCATATTAGACTTATTACAATAATTTGAGCATAAGCAAATTTGGTAACAAAACCTTCTAAAGAAAAGCTAGTTGAATGGCAAGCAAAAGCGGCTAAAAAAAATGCTATTATTCCAGAGTATTTTGAAGTTTTTCCATCAAAAGTACATATTATTTGCGGCACTTGTAAGAATTCTTTTAAACGCACATTAATCCTAAATCGTGATGAACCAGTGTACGTATGCCCAAACTCCAATTGTAAAGCAAGAAATTGGGTGCCTGTTTATTTTGACTTAAAATAATTGTATCTTAGCCAAATGATTTATATGGCTTTTATTGAGAAATTTATTAATTTTGACTTATCAATAAATAATCTTTCAACCAATGATTTTCACACGATAAAATTAAGGATCCCAAAGCATCCTTTGGAGCCTATTGAACATTTATCTGCAAAAGTTCTTGCTTTTGCAAACTCTTACACAGAAGGTCTCAAAATAATTGACACTCACTCCAAACAACTTCCGTCACTAGTTAATATGGATATAACTGAGGAAATTAAGCAAAATATTTTTGTTGGTTTTCTTGATGCATCTTCACTTAGGCATTCTGTTAAACAACATTCAAATTGTATGACTGAATGCTATTTTTTTGAATCAACACAAATTGAGAATTTCTGTCATCAACTTCGTGGCTCTAAAACTAACTGGGTAGACCAATTAAATTTCTGGGAACTTGAATCTAAGCTAAACTTAAGCTTAGTTGATACCCTTGAGACAAGAAACAAATGCTTAATCACAATTGTTGACAGTGAAATTTACATTAACTCTAATGGAAGAGAAATCTCTGGAAGCTATAATAAAATTGATATCTGGGAGTTTTATCAGCACTATCTTAATGTTAAAGAGTTCAATTAGGCTTTTTAAGCGCCTATCGCATCCCTTTATTAATCATTATAAGCACTTGAATTATTGGGGCAAATTAATTTTTCCTAGAGACACCTAATTACAGTCATGCTAATTTACAAGAACGTATTTTTTGTTTTTTAACAGGTTTTTTAATGAGGTTTTGTCATGAGTATGATAATCCCTATTTTTCCACTTCCCGTTGTAGCACTTCCAGATGAGCTCGTACCACTTCATATCTTTGAAGAAAGATATAAGTTAATGATTGATGAATGCTCACAGTTTACTGGAATTCCAGCATTTGGAGTAACTTTTATTCGTGAAGATGAAGTCCACCGCACTGGTTGTTTAGTCACAATCAAAGATCTTCTTTATAAGTATGACAATGGAGCCTCAGATATTGTGGTCTGTGGAAATGAAAAGTTTAAACTTGTCAATTTAATTGAAGATGAAAAACCATATCTTCTTGCGGAGGTTAAGTTTATTGAAGATGAAAATGTTTATGTAAAAAAAGGCTTAAGAGACCGGGCAATCAATATGCATGAAAAACTAATTGAGCTGCTAACTAGAGAAATACGAATTCTCAATCTAATTCATCAAGATAAAGTTTCATATTTACTTGGTGCAAATGCTGGACTGGAAGACCCACAGAAGCAGACTTTACTTGAGCTATCTAATGAAAACGATCGCTTAGAGTGTTTAGTTGATCATTATTTGCACACTATTGATCGCGTTAGAACTGAGATAGATTTAGAGAATCATCTTAAGCTTAATGGGTATTTACACTAAGGATATTATCATCTCGTAGTTTCTAAGTGCTGCGCCAGTACTCGATCGAAGATGGCTTTTGCAGATGTCTTGCCTAGCACCTTTGCTGCAGTTGTAGATAAGCTCTTAAAAAAATCAGAGTTTATATCACTCAGTACAATATAAATCAGGCTCTCACCTATTTCAAAAAGAGTCCTTGGGTTCTTGTCCTTAGCTCTACTTCCAAGAAACAGTTCAGCAAGTCTTTCGACTTTTGATGCGTTTGGATACCTCCCAGGGCCTTGTGAAAGATCGATTCGAGCTAATCTCTCACTCTGAGCAAGAAAACCAGAAATCTTTATTGCAGTAACTGTCTCAACAATAGCACCAGGACTAGCCTCGAGAGACGCTGCAAACGCTATTAAATGAGCTTTTCTGAATGCGAACTCAGTAGGATCAATTTCTGCCCCTGTTCTAGAGCCATCAGATCTATCTGGAATATGAGGACTAGGCATACGAATAATTTATGACAAAAAGAGTTCTTAATCAAAAAAGAATAAATTCGTCATTTAAACATCTTAGCTAAATATTCTTCTCTATAGATAAAAATCCCCTCCAAATCTCTTTTAACAAAAAGAGCTCGCGCAATATCCCCAAAAATCCAAAAAGGAAGTTTGTAGTGAATAATATCTTCAGCTTCCACTCCCCCTTCTACCTCTCTAAAATGATGCTCATGGTGCCAAATTGCGTA
>JAGRAS010000330.1 GCA_020434465.1 Bdellovibrionales bacterium
AACTGTATATAAACCAGTAATCGAACCTTCTCCCGCACTTGTCCCAGCTCTTTCTAATAGCTTTGGTAACATTGAAAATACTGACGGTGTATATCCCCTAGTGCTTGGGGGCTCGCCAATTGCTAAACCAATTTCTCTTTGTGCCATTGCAAGTCTGGTAACAGAGTCTAGCATCAACACAACTTTTTTTCCTTTGTCTCTAAAATACTCAGCAATGGTTGTTGCTAAAAAAGCTGCTCTAATTCTTAAAAGAGCTGATTCATTACCTGTTGCCACAACTACAACTGATCTTTTTAGACCTTCTTCACCTAAATCTCTTTCAATAAACTCTCTAACTTCTCTTCCCCTCTCACCAACTAATGCAATAACGTTTACATCACTTGTTGAATGTTTAGCTATCATACCAAGCAAAGTTGATTTACCAACACCCGATCCCGCCATAATACCTACCCTTTGACCTGCACCAACAGTTAACATGCTATTCATGCAACTTACTCCAAGATCAAAAAAGTCTGTAATTCTTGTTCTTGTTACTGGGTTTGGTGGGCTACGGTAAAGTGGTGCAAGCTCTCCAATTGGAGCCAAGGACTTTTGATCGATTGGTTTTCCTAATGCATCAATTACTCTTCCTAAAAGCTGATCGGAAACTAATACTTCTGAATCTGAGCCGTCAGCAGAAATAACCGCTCCTGGTGCTATTCCTTCTAACTCGCCAAAAGGCATTAGCAAAACCTTATCGTTTTTAAAACCAACAACTTGGGCTGGAAATCTAACTCTACCCGATTTGATACTTACGTGTGATCCTACCGGTACAAAGGGCCCAGAACCTTCAATTATTAAACCTGTAACATCTGTAACAGTGCCTCTTAGCTCAACGTTTGAGACAAGCTTCATTGCTGCATTTGCGGTTTCAAAAATATTATCCATCTTTACTATCTAATAACTTTCATTACAGTATCTTTTATTCTTTCCCAGGCTTTATCTAATTGATAATCAATTACACCTGCTGTGCTTTCCAAAACACATCCTGACTTAATGCTTTGGTCAGCCTCAAAAATCCACGAACCATCAAATTCTTTAATTCTTTTTTCTAAACCAATTAAACTTATAAACTCTAAATCCTCTGGACTAACACGAATCTTTCTGACTGCAGAAGTGCCAGACTGTGAGAGCGCTTCTTCAATTATCTGAGTAATGTACTCTGGATTAATTTCAACTGTTGTATCTAGAATTTTCCTTGCTACTGCTAATGAAAACTCAATTGAATTAACTTGAATAAACTTTTGGTGTTCTAGAATCTGCTTATTCAAATCATCAATTAATGCTGTAAGATTCTGTTCGATTGTTGTCATTCTCTCAGCATTTTTAATTACCTCGTTCTCCATTGCTGATTGGTGACCTTCTGCAAAAGCCTGTTTTTTTATTTCTTCAATTTCTTCAGGAGTAAGACTTATTCTATTATCTTCCTCTTCTTCTTCCTCTTGTTGTAATTTGATTCCTTGTCCTTCTGGAAGGTGCCAACGTAATACGCTCTCTGAATCAGTCATGCCGCCAAAGTCTGCAAACATTGGATCAACCATTTGCGCATCAGCGTCTAATTTTTCAATCTCCATTGGCAAGAATACTTCATCGCCTGGAGGCTCCCCAATAACTTCCCAGCTCGCATCGGAATAAGGAGTCTCTTGATAACCAGATTGAGTTAAAACTTCACTTTCCTCAATTTGCTCTTGAGAAGATTCAGACATTTAAAACTCCTTATAAACGACCGTCATTTAACCAGTAGCGAATTAACAATGCAGCTTGTTGTGGGTTTTCTTTAACAATTGCAGAGTTTTCAGCCATGATTTCTTCAAGTTGATCTAAGTCTACTGTTGGTTCAATTTGTGGAACTGCAGCTCTGACTCTCTCAGCTTCAAGTTCAGACTCCAGCTCTTCCATACCTGTTGGTAATAGCCTTGATAAGTCAACTTCAGCTTCAGTTGGTGTAATTAAGAACTTAACTAGTGGACGTACAATCATAAAGAAGAACAATAATACGAAAAGTAATGGCCCTGTTCTAAACAGGACATTAAAGATCATATCTTGCGTGGCTTTTGCATCAAGCATGTCAGAAAAACTGTCTTTTGGTGAAAAGAAAGGGATGTTTTCCACTGTTACTGTGTCACCACGTACTGGATCATAGCCAACTGCGCTTTTAACTACATCTTCAATTTGTGATAAGACTTCAGGCTCCAATGGCTTAAACACTGGGGCTGCTTCAGTAGCTACCGCAGTACCTTCTGCCGGACTACCATCAGCAGTTTCATAAGTTCCATCAACAAGTACTGCTACTGAAAGTCTTTGTAGACGTCCTCTTGGCGAAGTTGTCTTTA
>JAGRAS010000331.1 GCA_020434465.1 Bdellovibrionales bacterium
AACTTATAGTTAAGAGAGTTAAAAGCTTTTTCATAATATCCTCATGGGCGCTTAAACTTAAGATTAAGCTCTTTCGTACTTAGCGTCAAAAAAGTAGAATAAATCACATAAAGGTTTCATACTTTAGGACGGCAATTATAGACCGTTTCTAAAGCAAATTCGAGGTTTTATGAGTTTTCTTAAGCCACTAATAGGGGCTTTGACAGCTATTACCCTAGTTATAGCTATTACTATTAGCTTATCAGCTTGCACAGCTCAGGAAAAACAAGCAAAACCAAACGACGTTACAATTCAGGCTGCTAAAGAATTTAGTTCAAGACCGCTTAAGCCAGAAGAAGCAGAGGAAGTTTTAGAGGTAACCGGCGAAAACTATATATATGGGCAGGGTGTTGGGAGGACTGTAGCAAATGTTGGGGCTACTGTTCTTTTTCCACCATATGGAATCTATTTACTCGGTAATGCACTGCTCGACTATGGGGGTTATGAGACATATTATGTAACTGATATGCTCCCAGATGAAGGCAAAGATGGCTGGAATGATGTTTATGGTTCTATTACTTCTACCCCAGGTAGAATTGTTGCTGGTTTTGCTGGAGAGAACTATAGAGATGATGAAGAGGCTAACAATAGACTTAAAAAGGTGTTAGATAAGTACAAGAAAAATGAACAAGCCAAAGACAATCGGATTAATAATTAAACCTAAGGTTCCAGCTGCTGAAGAACTAGCAAAGAAAATTATTACATATGTAAAAGAAAATAAACTTAGTCTTATTCTTGAAGAAAAATCATCTAAGTTAATATCAATTGATGTTGATAGTTTGCCTGCGGATAAGCTAGCTACAAAAGCTGATCTTATAGTTTCTCTAGGTGGAGACGGAACCTTAATTAGTATTGCTCGGCACTCAACAAACCCACCGCCATTAATGCTTGGTGTTAATTTTGGTACTCTTGGTTTTTTAACTGAAATTGCTCCTTTGGAGTTTTTTGATGTCTTTAAGGAAGCATTGAATGCAAATGCTAAAACTGGGCGGCGAAGAATGCTATCTGTTACATTAAAACGTGACAAGAAAATTGTTTATCAGACTCAAGCAATTAATGATGCTGTTATTCAGAAAAGTGCAGATAATAAGCTTATTGAGCTTGATGTTGAAGTTGGCGGCGAGGATGTTTTTAGAATTAAAAGTGACGGTGTGATTGTTTCTACTCCAGTTGGTTCAACAGCTTATTGTTTATCTGCCGGCGGGGCGATTGTGCATCCAAGCCTTTCAGTTATGGAAATCACGTCAATTTGCACTCACTCACTTACGTTTAGACCCCTAGTATTGCCAATGGATTATATGGTAAAAATCAGAGTTCCAAATCATCAAGGTGATATTCTTTTAATGGTTGATGGTCAGGAATCCATAGAAATTGAGCCAAATGACTATGTTGAAATTACAGAATCAAGTAATTCAGTTGAATTTGTTCGTTCGCCAAAACGAACTTACTTTGAAGTTTTAAGAACTAAGTTGAACTGGAATATTAATAATCATAATTCAAATGTTAGTTAATTTACATATAAAGAATTTTATTACGATTTCTGAGCAAACTATAAGTTTTGATTCAGGCTTGCACGTGTTTACTGGTGAAACTGGGGCTGGAAAATCTGTAATTCTTTCGGCATTAGAAGTTGTACTTGGAGGTAGAGCTAGCCCTAAGCTTATTCGTCAGGGCAAGGATTGCTGTCAAATTCAAGCTGAGTTTGATGTAAGTGATTTAGATAAAGAAAAGCGAGATAGTTTTCCTGAGTTCATCGAAGATAGTGAATTGATTATATCTAGATCTTTTAATTTAAATGGACGAGGAAAGATTTTTATCAATGGCAATTTAGCTACAAGTAAGCAGCTCAGTGAAGTTACTGAAAAATTGATTAATATTTGTGGCCAAGGTCATCAAGTTGAACTGCTTAAGGAAAGGTTGCATGTTAATTTACTAGATGAGTTTGGTGGAATAAAAAAGAAAACACAGGAGTATCAAAGTTTATTTTTTAAATGGAAAAATCTAGTAGCAGAATATGAGAATTTACAAAAGAAATCCCAGGAAGCTACCAAGCGTTCTCTTGAGTTAGAATATATTATTCAAGATTTAAAGTCTGCTGGGATTGGTCAAGAATCAAAAGAAGATCTTGAGCAGAATCTAAAGAAAATTGGATCTTCAGAACACTTAATGAAGTACGCAGGATTAGCAGAAGAGTTGTTTGTTTCTGAGTCGGGGATTTCTGAACAAATTGCTTCTTTTATTTTACAAATAACAAAGCTTTCTGAGATCGATAAAAGCCAACAGGATCTTTTACAGAGAGCAAA
>JAGRAS010000332.1 GCA_020434465.1 Bdellovibrionales bacterium
TAAAAAGATTAAAATCGAAGAAAGTCTAATGAATGATAATTTGGCTTTCATATCTGGCTTTATAAAATTGAATAAAAAAGAAGCTTGTTCAATAAAGAGTTTAGACTTAATTCTAAGTTCAGAATCTGATTCTTATAAAATCCCTGCTCAAAAAAGAGTCAGGCCAGATCTTAGCTTTAAAAATAATGCACATTCTGTCGGCTTCTCTTCATTCTTTAGTAACCTTAACTTGATTAGTGAAAAATATGTAATACTCCTAAGAGTATGCTCTTTGGACAGTTGTAAGATCTATCCTTATTCAGAAAAAAAATTCATTCGCAATTAAATAAAGTCATATAGATTATTCAAACTAAATACTAATTGTCACTTTCTAAACGAACTTGACTTGCCCTTGTTTAAGTTGAGCTAACAGCTTTACATAAATAGCAATTACCAATAATATGCACTAAAATTTTAATACTAATTTACTTTAAAGGTTGGTAACTACATATGGGATTTAGTTGTGGAATTATAGGGCTACCAAACGTTGGAAAGTCTACAATATTTAGTGCTTTAACTTCTGCTAAAGCTGCTGCTGCAAACTTCCCTTTTTGCACTATCGAACCAAACACTGGAGCGGTGCCAGTACCCGACCCTAGACTAAACAAGCTAGCTGATATTGCCAAATCTGCAAAAATTATTCCTACGCAAATGACTTTTGTTGACATAGCTGGGCTGATACGTGGCGCCTCCAAAGGAGAAGGCTTAGGAAATCAGTTTCTTGGGCATATTAGAACAGTAGATGCGGTTGCACATGTTGTAAGATGTTTTGAAGATGACGACATCATTCACGTTGATGGTACAGTAGATCCTCTTAGAGATATTGAAACAATTGATACAGAACTTGGCTTGGCAGATCTTGAATCAATTGAAAAACAGAAGATAAAATATCAAAAAGCAGCAAAATCAGGTGATAAAGAAACGATTGCTAAAATCGAATTTTTAAATGCCTTAGAAAAACATTTAGGGGATGGTAATCCTGCTAGATCTTTTGAAGCAGAAATTAAGCCGGAGCTTCAGAAGGAAATTTTTAAACCTCTATTAACTGGCAAACCCTTAATGTTTATTGCAAACGTTTCTGAAGAAGACGTTGCATTAGAGCCAGATCCAAATTCAAATCGTGCCTTGGATAAATTAGCTGCCTACGCTAAAACTCGAGGTGCTCAAGTTGTAGTAATCTCAGGAAAAGTCGAATCAGAAATTGCAGAACTTCCCATGGAGGACAGACAATTATATTTAGATGAGCTGGGAATTAAACAGTCAGGTCTTGAGAGAATGATCATTGCTGGTTATCAACTACTTGGCTTAATCACATTTTTTACAATCGGCCCAAAAGAAGCTCATGCATGGACAATGAGAACTGGAGGCTTTGCACCACAGGCAGCAGGCAAGATCCATACAGACTTTGAAAAAGGATTTATTAGAGCAGAAGTAATTTCATATGATGATTATGTGAATTTTGGTGGTGAAACACAGGCAAAAGAAGCAGGTAAACTAAGAACCGAAGGCAAAGAATATATAGTTGAAGATGGTGACATCGTGCATTTTAGATTCAATACCTAGTTTTTTTTAAATATTCACTTATTTTATTAAGCTTATAGCAACTTTTTCCTTTTAGTTTCGATTACCTAATAGAGGGGTAATTTTAAACTTTTATGAAGGAAAAAGAATATGGCAATTCAAGCATATAGCCCTGTAGAAAACAGGTCTTATCTACCTTTCTTTGCTGCACCGTTTTCAGAGAGTTCTTTGACAAACTCTTTTAAGCCTGCGCAATCGACAAATAGCCAATTATACCCATTTCAAAGTATGCCTCTGGAAAATACGGCAATGCAAGAACCTTGGGGAATCGGGCAAGCAATAATGGAGCTTGTTGGCCTTGTTAAATTTTTAGTCAACGAATTGTTAGGAAGAGAAAGTAGTCAGAGCTTTTTAAGATCAAATTCAGGTGACTATATGATGATGCCTAATACTTACTCTGAACTACCAGTTGCAGGAAATTTCTCTTCAGGAGAACTTGGAGGATTCACAAGAGCTGCCAAAACTAGCTCAGAGTCCTCAAAGGGAATCCTTGGCTTGCTTCATAGCGGCGCAGATTGGGTTATAAACAAAGGATATGGCTGGGTTAATAAAAAACTAGGTGGTTCCTTAGATTCATTGAATTCAATAAGCGTAGATACCTTCGGCAAGCTATGGGATGGTGGCAAAAAAATAGCCACATCAGTTTATGATAAAGTGGCTGAAGTTGGTGGAAGTATTATTAGTGGAGTTAGTAACTTTGGAAGTTCAATACTAAGTA
>JAGRAS010000333.1 GCA_020434465.1 Bdellovibrionales bacterium
GCCTGTTAAAGCTCTTATTGAATATAAAGATGCTGAATCCTCTGGAAAGTTTTTGATTGATGCTTCAAACAGCAAATCCCTAGAGAATCTTAAAAGTCTATCAAAGATTCATCATGAAAAAGTAAAACGAGAGGCTCATTTAATTGCAGCTAGCTTTGCAAACCTAAAAAACTCTTCAGTTGACACTCTACAATCAATTCTATCTGAAAAAGTTAGGAGCTTGAGGTAATGAATCCACTACCAACACCATATGATATAGTAGAGTTTGATCATATCCCTGCTCCTCCGGATGCTATATCTTGGCTACTGCTTGGATTTTTTTTATTTAGTGCGATTATTTTTTATCGATGGATGCAGAAGAAATTGGAAGCTCCAAATTCTGAAATTTCTAGCAAGAAAATACTTATTGAGCGCTTAAATCAACTAAACAAAGATAATGCTCCTGAAAAATTTATAGAAGTTTTAAATGAAACTTCGCTTTTAGTAAGAAGCTACCTGGCTTTTGCCTATAATATTCCCTTTGATACTCTTTCATCCACTGAACTGAAACGAATTTCTAGCTTACAAGAAAATAACAAACTCAAAGTAATTCTTGACGAACTTTCAGCTATTGATTTTCTAAGATATCAACAAAATAGCGATTATAATCAAGAATTATACAACAGTTTAAATAAAATAGTTGAGAATATAATGCATTTAGACGTAAATGAGGTTTAGCTTGTTAGATCTAATCTCTAAAATAAACTCTCTTGAGTATACCTATCCATGGGTCTTTTTACCTGCTTTACTCATTATATTTTTTTCATACAGAAATCAGAAAGAAGCATCAAATTTATTACACCCAAGCGTAAAAAATTTGATGCGAATAAGACCAACGTTTAAAGCTCGCTTTAGAGCTCCAATTTTAAACATATTATGGCTACTATTTGTGTTATCCTTAACACTGGCAGCTTCAAAGCCACACATAACACAAACTTTAACTGATGACAGCCCAAAAAGGAATTTAATCTTAGCTTTAGATGTTTCTGGCAGTATGGGAACAGCCGACTTTGGTGGTAGCTATGGAACAGCTTCAAGACTTGCAGCAGTTAAGCATGTTGTTGGTGAATTTCTAAAAATTAGAACAGAAGATCGTATTGGAATTGTAGTTTTTGGTAATAAAGCATTTCTACAAAGCCCACTAACTAGTGATTTAAATTTACTAGAAACTTTAGTTTCTGGATTATCTGTGGGTGTTGCTGGTGATGGTACAGCAATTGGTGATGGAATTGGACTAAGCTTAAAACATATAAGTGCAATTCCAAGCAATAGTAGTTCGATTATTTTAATGACAGACGGTGTTAATAATGCTGGTCAAATCAATCCAGAAAAAGCTGCAAAAGTTGCGCAACAGCTCGGGGTGAAAATTCATACTATTGGAATAGGCAATGCTGAACCGGTTGTGCAAAGATTACCAGGAGGAATTTTCTCAGGCCACTTCATGCTAGGCTCTGAATTTGATGAGAGCTTATTAAAACGCGTATCAGAAGTCACAGGTGGCGTTTACTTTAATGCGTCAAATATTGAAGGCTTAAAAAAAGTCTACCAAGAAATTGATAAACTAGAAAAAGACGAGTCAAAAAAAGACTTCGGTCTTATTTTAAAAGACTACAGCTGGGTTTTTGCTAAATTAGCATTAATTATCGGAGTAATCTACTCGATATTAACCAATACAATTTTCTTAAAGGTACCTTAATGGAATTTGGATTCTTAACAAATTCAAATATAGTTGAGTACCTGCTCTTTTCTATGGCTGTAGTTTTTGGGACAATACTTGCGTTCAAAAAGAAAAAGATTCTTGACTCACTAAAAATAAAAAGTCGAAATTACAAACTATCTATTTTCATATTTTTTTTCATCCTGACCGCTATTTTTATAGCAGGCCTAAGGCCTTACTATGGAAAATATGAACTAAAAATTCCCGGAAAGTATTCAAGCTTGATTGTAGCAGTAGATATTAGTGACAGCATGCTTGCAAAAGATGCATTTCCAACAAGATTAGACTCAGCAAAAAGAAAACTTTTTGATTTAGTCTCTTATCTAAAAAAGACAGACAATGCTTTTAAATTAGGAATCGTTCTATTCTCAGGCAGTGCATATACTTACTGCCCACTTACTAAAGACTTAGATGTAGTTTCGAATTATGTAAAATCAATAGATAACAAGTTAATTGAGACTGGTGGCTCAGATTTAGATCTTGGATTACAAGCAAGCATTGCTGCATTCAAATCAGCTAAGATATCAAGTGGTCAAGTCTTATTCTTAACAGACGGAGAGGATGAAGAATTTCAGATTGA
>JAGRAS010000334.1 GCA_020434465.1 Bdellovibrionales bacterium
AAGTTGCGGGCAATGTCAGTGGTGAGTTTAAAATAAATCAAATCTCTGATGGTGATAGAAGACTATCACTTAGATTAGTAGATCTAAATGGAAAAACTATCGGAAAAACCGATATAGTCAAATTTAAAGTTAAGACCGCTCTTTCAACAACTAATGCGAAAAAAGTGAAGAGTTTATTAAAAAAAGCTGTTAGTGGTAAAATAGACGATAAAAAACTAAAACAATTAAATAAAACACTGAAACAAATGAAAAAAGCTGGATTTTCAAACCCTGACTTTCCTGAGGTTAATTCTGAAGACGTAAAAAAGGCTATCTCAATTTTGAAGAAAATTAAATCAAAAAAAATAAGCAAAAAAATTAGGAAAGAAATAAATTTTCTGTTTAAATAAGTGGACATAAGAAACATGCAAGACTTTAATAAGATTTATACATATCCCTGTGCGAGCCTGGTAAAATTACTAGCTACTATAATTTTTGTCTGTATCTTAGTATCTCCCTGTTTAGCTGCTAAAAAACAAATTAAATTTACTGAGTGGAGCGCACTTGGCAGCGAGTTAAGTTATCGGGATCAAGAAAAAGGTAGGGCTTGCTTTAAAGATAACAATGGTAAAATCCAGGCTGCTTTAGTTGTTAGCTCTGAGAGCATATTATTTACTCGAGGAAAAAAAAACTCGATAAATATAAGCAAAAAACTGTTTAAAAGAATAAGAAAAGCAATAGCCACAGAAAACAACTCAATTGCTTTATCGAAGAATTTTAAAAAAGCAGCTCGACAAATAAAAAAACATCTTTCAATTAAGGCTTGTAAGAAATTTATAAATTCTAATCCAAATGACAATATTGGAGAACTGCCAAGCTTTGAACTTGAACGTAAATTTAAGAACTTACTTTTTGAAGTTCCAATAGATGGTCTAGTTTATCCAGTAATTGATAGTAAGTATTTAATCGCGGAGAAGAAGGGAATTATTAGAATTTTTGATATAAATCCTGAGCCGTCATTAACTTCAATATTACTAGATGCAAGATCGATTGTTTACGATAGCGGAGAAGCCGGCTTGTTAGGTTTTGACTTTGATCCGCAGTTTCCAACAAAGCCATATATATATGTTAATTATGTTGCAAATGAACCATTGAGAACAGTAATTGCAAGATTTACAGTCTCTGACCCAGAAGGCGTTCCAAGCATTAATCTTAATTCTCGTTTAGAACTTTTAGCTTTTAGTCAGCCTTTTGAAAATCATAATGGAGGTCAAATTAGATTTGGATCTGATGGCTTTTTATATATCTCAGTAGGTGACGGAGGTAGCGCAAACGACCCTTTTAATAATGGTCAAAATCTAACAACTCTTTTAGGCAGTATTTTAAGAATTGATGTAAGTAATTCAAGTCAGGCTGAACCGTATAAGATTCCGCAAGACAATCCTTTTGTGGGTAATACTGATTCGTATCGTGAAGAAATTTTCTCTTATGGTCTTAGAAATCCTTGGAGATTTTCTGTTGATAGATTGTCTGGTGAGATAATTACTGGTGATGTTGGCCAAGGAGAAATTGAAGAAATTGATATAATTGTAAATGGCGGAAATTATGGATGGAAAATCAAAGAAGGTAAAAAGTGTTTTCAAGCCAATTCTTGTGATAGTAATGGATTAATAGATCCTATTCATACTTATACTCATGCTGATGGGGATAATTCTATAACAGGGGGATTCGTTTATCATGGCAACAAACATCCCAAGCTAAAAGGTGCATATATATTTGCTGATTTTGTTAGCGGCAAAGTTTGGGCTCTATTCAACCCTTACTCAAGTAATTCCAGGTCTGTTCGTTTACTACTTAATAGCGATCTACTTATTTCCTCTTTTGCTGAGAGTGTGGATAGAGAGATTTTAGTACTTGCTTATGATGGGAAGGTTTATGGGTTAGAAGAAGTAACCGAGTAGCCCTTAACCCTTTTTTTATGCAGCAAAGGCTTTTTTTAACTGTTCAATAGCTTTTTCGGCTTTCTTCTTCATAATTCTTTGGCTTGGACCCCGGTAGTTTCCATTAGAAACCTCAGTAGGTAATTTTGCTTCAGCAAAAGCAATGATAGCTTTTTCAAGATATTTTTCCTGCACATCTGAATCTAGAGACTGTAAAACACCACACATTTCAGAAAGATTTTTTAAGCTTATGCTAGCTGGGAAACCTGACTTTTTTAATGAAGCTATTTGATCAACTTGAGAAATAATTTCTTTTAATAAAATAGAAATAGCTGCTTCTTCACGTTGATTAGATCTTTTTCTTTTAACTTCAGCTGCAAGCTTACAAATTTCTTGTAAAGAATTAATTGAA
>JAGRAS010000335.1 GCA_020434465.1 Bdellovibrionales bacterium
AGGGTAAAGCTAAGATAAGCGAACAAGATATTAGGAATATGCAAGCCTGGTCAAATGCGCTTGTAGATGTTGCTTCCTTATTTATGGATTCAGGAGATGCTGGCACAGTTGGCGCTATTTTAGATGTTGGCGTTGCTATTGCCATGGTTTACGCAGGAGATCCAGGCGCAAGAGTGCAAAATGCAGCTTATCTAGTTTCTACTGTAACCAAATTAGTTGGTGTTACTTTGATTAAAAAAGGCCCAAGTGCTCAAGAGCAAATGCAAAAAGCATTGGAAGAAATCTATAAGAGTGTTGAAAATCTGAGACAAGAGATGCATAAGCGCTTTAATGAAATGCATCACAGGTTCGATCGCCTTGAGTCATTTTTGCAAGGAGTTAATAACCGAATAGATACAGTAATTACTCAAAACTTTTTTATTGAAAAGGAAATTTTAAAGCTTCAACTAGGTATAAATAATTTAGGTATCCTATTAGCATTAGTTGAAAGAAAACTTGATTTCTATGATCTTGCTGAGTGGAAACGAGAAAAAGATGATATCGCAAGTTTGTTTAAAAAGTCATATGAAGAAGCAAGTGGAATGTTTGGTGAATTTGAAAGTGGCCCTACTGCTTCATATATAGATGTTCGAGGGCATCAAATAGATTGCCTAACTGTTTTTAGAGAGCATGCAATCTCAACAGCTAGAAGAGATCTTTTTACAGCTCAAGATATGGTTGGAAAAGAAGCTGACTTATTTCCTCTGTTTCTAGCGCTTAATCGTCGTGGCTATGAAAGCAGCCATGCCATTTTAAAAGCAGCAATTGATACAGGAGGCATTTTAAATATACAAGCTTCTGCATTTCCTTTTAATGTTTCTAATCTTGTTTCATCAAATCCTTTAGAGTTTGCAAGAGGGGCTTTGGCTGCAGTAGAAATCCCTGAGCTTTTCTGGGATAAAAATGGAATTTTTGTAGATAAAGAAATCCAGAAAAAGACTTTAGCTAGAATTAGAGATGAGGCAGCTCGAATTCAAAAGTATTCAAGAGCTTTTGTAATACCACAAGTTTTAGAAGCTGCTACTGCTTTATATCAAGAGCAATATGATGCTTTTTGGAAACTTGTTGAAAGTAATTTAAATAATACACAAACCAGTATCTCAGTGCCGAGAGAGGTATTATTTTTAAATGGAGAAGCAGAGCTAGATCCTTTGCCAAATTGGCCTGTAGATAAGCGAGAGTCGGTTAGTGATAAACTTAACTTGGATTATGCTGGACGATTGAAAGATCAACTTAAAAGCACAAGAGCCTCAATAATATCAAGTTTATTTAGTCGATATAAATCGCAAGGTTCAGATTCTTATAATCCTTTTTATCCTGGGCACTACAGACCAGATTTTCACGATATGATACTACCTTCAGCAAATCAAAGATTAGCAGTTCCAGTAAGAGCTGCTCTATTTCATCCAGAGATCCGTCAAGCTGTTGCGTTTGAAAGTGGGCCGCAAGCAACTGCTTTGCCTCCACACTGGATAAAACAATTTGGATCTTCAAACCCTAACTGTTACATAGTTCCTAGAGGAAATAGTGATGACTATTTAAAAATTGGTGAAAAAGAAACTTTTGTTGGCGATGCAAGATTTTGGTTTGAAACTCTTAGAAGCCCCATTACATATCACCAAGATATTCAATATGGCCGGATGGTTGCCAGAGTAATTGTAACAACAGAACCGCAAGGCTTTATAAGAACTACTCATACTGAGCCATTTCCTGAAGAAGCAAGACATTTAATCTATAATCCAGATGGAAGTCTTAAAACAACTGATGAAGCTGAGCTACAAAGAGTTCTAAAAGCAGATTTTATTAGAGTAAATAGTAAAGTTATTGGTAAAGAAGCTGCGATAGCTGAGTTTGATCGCCTTTATAAAAAGTACTGCGATCCTAATGAAGAAAGTAAAACGAGGATTTTTGATTTTTACCCAGTTGTTCAGGATGCTCCATCAAACTGGGAAAATTATTATAAGCATGAAACCTCAGAAGTTGCTGCTTGGGTCAATCATTTAATTGTAAATCTACAGCAAAACGAAGGAGAGAATAGTCTAAAAGATAAAGAGATTTTAGGGTATGAAATAAGACTTGAAGATGGCAAGCCAGTAACTTTTACCTTAGAAGTATGTGAAGATGAAAAGATTGATTTGTTAGCTTATGCACAGGCAGCAGTTAGTTCAGATTCTAATCTTGATTACCCTTCTAAAGGTGAGAAAACT
Organism: Bdellovibrionales bacterium; assembly: GCA_020434465.1. Next base: position 2,247 of record JAGRAS010000335.1, read on the forward strand.
GAGGAGGAGTTAAAGTTAGCATGGGATCGTTTTGCTAGAGATATAGTTATGAAAGCAGAAGCTGATCCAACAAATGCAGG
>JAGRAS010000336.1 GCA_020434465.1 Bdellovibrionales bacterium
AGCCACTCCAAGGCTGCTCTTAATGGACTTTTATTTTGTCTATGTTGCTGCATTACTAAAATTTCTCTAACAGTCTGCATTTCATTTAACATTAATAATTGATCGCGATCTGCTTTTTCTTCTAGTTTCTCTATTCTACTGCGTAACCAATCACGCTCACGAACCAGATCTGCAATTTCTTTGTCTTTCATTTCAAGGATTTTTTCTTGAAGGTCTATGACTTTTTTAGATTTATCTAGCTCAAAATTATCATCAGTTGGTAGCTCAGGTTTTAAATTAACAAGTTCCTGGTCCTGATCCTCTTGCCCGCCGGAGCCTTGGCGCAGGAGGGGGTCTTGGTCTACCTCATTCTCCTCTAAGTCATCAGTTTCTTCAAAATCAATAGCCTGAAGCTTTTCTTTTGAATCTCCCTTATTCCAATTATCTTCAAAATCTAATTCAACAACATTAGACTTAGGCAAAGGCTTGTCGCTTGGAATTCCAAATAAAGAACATATTTCATTCTTAGAGTACGTAGGAGAATCAAAATCATCTACCTCGAGATAGCCAGCCTCAGCGAATCTCCTTAAAGTACTAGCAGAAACACCTGCAAATTCTACTGCTAATTTTTCAGATATTTGTTCATTCATAAAAATAATATATTACTTTAAAAAACAAAATGATAGATCAATCTTAGTCCTCAAAGTTAAACTCCCTAATATCCATAATGCTAGTAGAACCAGGAGTTCTTGTGGACATTCCGCCTGTAATAACCGCTAAAGTACCATTGGGGAAATTTTCAAGTTCTTGAACTTTTGACATTGCCATATCTACTTCATCTTGATGAGTTTCTGTATGTTTTGATGAAATCGGCACAACCCCCCAAAATAAGCACATTCTTCTAAGAGCCGAATCTTCAACAGCAGTCGCATAAAGAGGCTGCTGAGGACGATATTTAGCAACTAATCTGGCTGACGTACCGGTTTCTGTACAGGCGATAATAGCACCAGCATTTACCTTATTTGCAGCCGCACAAGCAGCGTAAGCAACAGCATCTGGCACAGTTTCACTATCAGAGTCTCTTAATCTAAGTTTGTACTCATTGAAAGTAAAAGTTTGCTCTGCTTCTACTGCAATTTTATGAAGGGTGTTAACACATTCAACTGGATGTTCCCCAATAGCAGTTTCCTCTGAAAGCATAATTGCATCAGCTCCAGTCATAACTGCATTTGCAATATCAGTAACTTCAGCTCGAGTTGGTCGTAGGGAAGTTACCATTGAATGTAGCATCTGTGTGGCAACAATTACTGGAACTCCTCTGTAATTTGACTGTTCAATTAAACTTTTTTGTAACATGGGAACTTTCTCTAACGGCAGCTCTAAACCAAGATCTCCTCTTGCAATCATAAGCCCGTCCGCAGCGTCAAGTATTTCATAGATATTTTCTAGGGCGATTTTTCTTTCAATCTTAGCAATAATTCTAGACTCTCCATTAGCCTTAGAAATGATTTTTCTAAGGCGATTTAAGTCTTCCGCATTTTGTACAAAAGAAATTGCAACATAATCAATTTCATTTTTAATTCCCCACTCGAGATCCACTAAGTCTTTTTCAGTAGTTGCAGGTAGGTCAATATTTGCATCCGGAAAAGCCACTCCAGCACGTGATCTTAAACGACCTCCTTTTTTCACACTGCAAAGCAAGTGATCTTCTTTTGCTTCGATTACTTCAAGGCAAATCATACCATCTGATAAGAGTATCTCATGACCAACTTTTGAGTAAGGAACAGGGTCTACAAGCTCAGTGTAAATACAGCTAGAATTAGAATCTGAACCATCAGACTTTCTAAGTTGCAGAGTAGACTTATCAACCAGTTCAACAATATTACCTGTTACATTAGATATTCTAAGTTTAGGGCCGGATAAATCTTGTAGGACTGCAACACAAATACCGAGCTCTTCAGAAATTTTTCTTATCGATTTTAGAACTTTTAAGTGTTCATCATGTGTGCCGTGGGAAAAGTTAAGACGAAAAATATTTGCCCCGGCAAGAATTAAATCACGAATTTTTTGCTCGTCGCGGGTAGCTGGGCCAACAGTAACGACAATTTTTGTTCGTCGCCTAAGAGAAGATTGGGCTAATGAACTAAAAGCTTTTCTTTTTTTTAAGTTTGATTCAGCATTTTTTGTTCTTTGTAAACTCTTTGGTTTTTCCATATAGACCTTTGAAACTTTACTTTTACTCGAAGATACTAAAAATTTATAACAAGACTAAGATAGATGCGCACAGGATAAAGAGCTGTTTATTTAAAAAGAAATGATATTTAACTATTTATTAAAAATCATA
>JAGRAS010000337.1 GCA_020434465.1 Bdellovibrionales bacterium
TTGACCAAGCCAATGATAGTCATGCCAAATTGGATTAAATGAATTTATAAAATCAAAGCTTGGAAGCGCTTGATTTAGATTGTTGCCTTGAGACAAGTTATTTAAAATCCAAGCACCACCGTTTAAGTGCCACCCCAAATCTGGGTCATAAGGAGGTCTGCTCCAGAAACAAAGACCAGATAAGGTAGCAATAATAATCAGTATCAGCTGCACTTGACGTGTTTGTATAAATCTCATTGTAAAGGATCTTAGTCTATTAGCTGCCAGTCGAAAAGGCAGAACCTAATACGCAACTGATACGCTTCTGATTTCAGGGTCGCTAAAGTTTTGAATTACATTATCTGCTAGCATAAGGCCTTTTTTGCTTAGGTAAAGCGAGTCATCTTGGCTTTCTAGAAAACCATTGTTGATTAAAATATTTGTAAGTGGGCCATAGAAGTCTTCAATCTCAGCTCCAAAATTTTTACTAAATTGGTTTTTGCTAACCCCAGTTATTTTCCTTAAGCCAAGAAAGAAAAATTCAAAAATTGCATCTTTTAGTTTTAAGTCATCTCTCCAAGATTGAGCATGTCCATACTCTTGAGCATCCTGGATGTACTTTTCTGGAGAAGCGTAATTAGCCCAGCGAGTTCCATACTGACTAATTGATTTGCAAAAGCTATGTGCTCCAGCTCCAAGCCCAAGGTAATCATCACCATTCCAATATGCCATGTTATGCCGAGCATAAAGTTTATCTGCTGCAAAATTACTTATTTCGTATCTTTCAAAACCTGATGATGGCAAGTAGCTGCAGATTTCTTCCATCATATCCGCTACTAGATCTTCGTCTAGTAATTTTAGTTCCCCTTTTTTATATGCAAGGTAAAATGGAGTACCCTTTTCTATTGTTAATCCATAGGCAGAGATATGAGTTGGATTAATTGCAACTGCTTCTTCTAGATCAAACTTTAACTGATCCATAGTTTGGCCAGGGACCCCATAAATAATATCTAAATTTATATTAGTAATTCCGACGGCTTTAGTATTTTCTACTGCAGCTTCAATGTGCTCAGGCCGGTGCATTCTACCTAAAGTTTTAAGCGTTTCAGATGTGAAAGATTGGCTACCAAGACTCAATCGATTAATACCAGCTCTAGCAAAGCCTGCAATTCGTTCGGCCTCTAAGGGATTAGGATTAGCTTCAATACTAATTTCTGCATTATGAATTACAGGAAATCTTTGTCGAATAGTGCCGATTATTTTTCTTAGACTAACAGCATCAAATAGCGAAGGAGTTCCGCCACCAAAAAAAATGCTTTGTACAGGACGACCTGCTAAAAACTCTGCGTTAGAAAAGAAGTTCAATTCTGAAATTAGTGCATTACAATACTCTTCTTCTGGAATTTTGCTTAAAGCATAGGTATTGAAATCACAATAAGGACACTTTTGAGCGCAATAAGGTATATGGATATAAATACTAAAAGGCTTCATTTGGCTTTAAATTTTACCTTTATTTGCAATTCAAATCAATTTTTGCAGTGTTCAACGCCGTTTCTTTCTTCTCGCCTTACGTTGTTCAGCTAACTTCTTTTTAGCTGAGTCTGGATCAACTGGAGCAGCTGATCTTTGGTCATCGTTAGAGTCTAAAGCAGAATCGTGATGTAATTCCATTTGTTTTGATTTCTGTTCTCGACGAGCTTTTTCTTCCTCTATTTGAGAAATCAGCTCTTCTTTCTCTTGGACATCAAAATAGAAAAGTTTTCTAACGACAGACTCTCTTAAATTATCAATCATTTGTTGAAAAAGTAGAAAGCCTTCTTTTTGGTATGCATGTAATGGATTTTGCTGCCCATAGCCTCGAAGTCCAATCCCTTCTCTTAAATAATCCATTTCTTTTAAATGTAGATTCCAAAAGTGATCAATTGTTTCAAGTATTGTGTTGCGTTCTATAGTCTCGATTTGAAAAGGATTGCCCTCGCTATTGTCTGTTTCCAAGTCTTCACTTTCAAGAACAGACTTAAGAGCATTAAGTTTATCTTGAAGCTTAATAACTCTTTCATCATAAAGCGATTTAGCTTTGTCTCTTATTAAATCAAAGATCTTTTGCTGATCTAGCTCAATATCATCATTTAATATAGAAGATTGATTAAATAAAAAGGATACGCGTTCACTTAATGACTCGATATTCCAATCGGCTGGCTTAATATTATCCTGACAAACGCTTAATACTGTCTCTTCAACTAAGTCATCAATAAAACTATATACCTCTTCTCTAATACCTTCATTTGTTAATACCGTGTTACGCAAGTTATAAATAACTTGTCTTTGTTTATTCATAA
>JAGRAS010000338.1 GCA_020434465.1 Bdellovibrionales bacterium
TGTTCCTGTTGCAGCAACGGCTTCATTAATTCTTTTTAGAGCAACAATGTAAGCAGCAGTCCTTCCGGAGCACTTAAACTCTTCTGCAGCATCTAAAACCTGATGAGCAGCTCTTTCCATGATAGCTTGTAATTTTACGAAAACTTCTTCTTCCGTCCAATAAAATCCAGCTCGGTTTTGTACCCATTCAAAATAAGAAACTGTAACGCCCCCGGCATTAGCTAGAATATCAGGGATTACTTTTATTCCTTTTGAGTTTAAAATATCATCAGCTTCACTGCTTGTTGGGCCATTTGCAAGTTCCAACACAACTTTTGCCTTAATATTATTTGCATTTTTTACTGTAATTTGATTCTCCAAGGCAGCAGGTACTAAAATATCCACATCTAGTTCAAGTAACTCTGAATTGGTAAGTCTCTTATGATCAAGAATCTCACATACCGACCCCTGACAATAAGCAGCTTTTAACTCTCTATCTTTTTGCTTAACAGTATTAACACTTACTGGATCTAGGCCATCTTCCTTATAAATTGCCCCCTTTGAATCAGAAACAGCAACTATTTTATGCCCCGCATTTGCAGCTAAAGTTGCAAAATGCACACCAGCATTTCCAAAGCCTTGAATAGCAATTCTTAGGTTTTCCCCAAGCCCAAGTCTTTTTTGCAAAGCTTGCATTACATTAAAACCACCTCTTCCTGTTGCTGAGTCTCTTCCTAAAGAACCTCCTAATGAAACAGGCTTTCCTGTAATGATCGAAGGAGTATAAGAACGGGTGATTTTGGAATATTCATCAGCCATCCAGCCCATTATCATACTATTAGTGTAAACATCAGGTGCAGGAATATCTACGTTAGGGCCAATATAGTCAGCAATTGCCGTCATGTAAGCTCTAGAGAGTCTTTCGATTTCAAGTAGAGACAAATCTTTTGGGTTAACAGTAATTCCACCCTTTCCACCACCATATGGAATACCCACGACTGCACATTTAAAAGTCATCCAAAAAGCCAGTGATGTAACTTCATCAACATTAACGTCAGGATGGTATCTGATTCCGCCTTTAGTAGGTCCTAATAAGTCATTATATCTAACACGATAACCTTGGAAAATTCTTAGAGAACCATCATCCATTCTAACTGGAACAGAAACCTGCATCGAAGATTTAGGGCTTTTAAGTCTTTCTTGGGTTTCTTCATCAATTTTATAGTGGCTTAAAGCCTTATCTAATTGTTTTTTTGCGCCATCAAACAAGGAATTACTCATAGGTCTACCCCCATATTATTCCCAAACCTGACCTCGGTTTAGTTCTAAGTACTATCAATTATCCTGTCTAATTGAAGCTGTCCAGACTCTTAGCAAATTTTATGGCTTGGCAGGCTTAAGTCTCTCAAATAGAATAATAAAAAAAGGTTTGTTTTGTATTTTCGATAGCTTGCAAGATTCGTTAATAAGTCTACCAAAGCACCGAAGTGGCTTAATCAACATCTTAACATAGCGGTCAGAGTTCTTTTAAAATGCATATGAAAAACAAAAAATCAAAGAAAATTAATTTTGCTAATAAAACCGTCATTCAGTGCCCTTGTTGCAATACAAAGTTTGCAGTTGCCAAACAAAAACTAGCATTAGCTAGCTTTCCAAAGTTTCATTGTTCTAAATGTGATAAAGTTTTTGGCTTCTCAGGGGATCTTGCTAATGAAAGACTATCACTTAATGATCAAATAAAAGATGCTGTGGGTAGCACTGTTTTTAGTATTAATTCTGACACTACAAGCAAAACATCAAATAACTCTAACTTAGGAAAAAATATTCCTACAAGTTCAAGTGAAAGCATTTTTAATGCAAGCAGCTTTTCTGATTTTCCTGGTGATGATTCAACTGAAATTAAAGCTGACGAGAATACAGAATATACAGAGCAAAATTCTGATGACTCTCTTTTTACAAGCAGCCCTTATTCTGATGCCGAAGCCGCAGAAAATCCATTCCCATTAAAAGATTCAGCTAATATCTTAACCGCATCTAAAGAGTTTGAAGATTTCTCAGATAATGACATCCCAAGTGCTGATGTAGAAACTGATAAGGATATGGATGCAAATCAGCACGAGGATCAGATCAGTTTTAACTTCTCAAGAAACTTTAAAGAGCCAGAGCCTGGAAGCATTACACCTAGTATATCTCTAAACACCGATGCTTTAAGGGCTAGAGGCTTACTTGGAGAGGCTAAACCTAAACAAAAAGCAAAAGATCCCCATGTAACCTCTACATTACTAGAAGTTCCAGATCAGTATAAAAAATTAAAAAAATGGGATCTTTCTA
>JAGRAS010000339.1 GCA_020434465.1 Bdellovibrionales bacterium
AGAAAGAAATAGGCATATGCATGATATTACAAAAACCGGGGGTGGTAAAACTACAAAATTTATCCTGCCTGTACTTTATAATGATTGTATGGATCCACATAGATCAACAATCGTTATCGACTCCAAGCCTGAGATGTGGCGTAAGCTTGCTAGAATGACAAGCCATTATAATCCAGACAAACATATAATGTTGTTTAACCCCTTAGATCGAGCAAGAAGTCTTAGCTGGAACATTTTATCAAAGATTGAAGATGATACTGACTGTAAACTAATTGCAAACACTATTATCATGGCAACTGATAATCCACAGGCAAAATCAGACAGCCCCTTCTTTAGAAACAATGCGCTTTCAGTGCTTAACTCTGTAATGGTTGGATTACTTAATGATCCAAATGAAACTTTATCAATGCCAAGAATTCACCAACTTGTGCAAAGCGGAATGAAACAACTTTGTGATTGGCTTGAACAACACCCTGAAGCGCTAAGAACTTCTAAAACATTCGTTGAACTAGCTCGTTCAGGATCTCAAAACGCTGATACAATCATGTCTGAATTGGGTATGAGATTAAGCGCCTGGGATCTTTCTGCAATCAGAGCCACAACTGCCATGGATGAACTTGACATAGAAATGTTAATTGAAAAACCAAGCTTATTTATTGTGGAACTTAGAGAATCTGAGCTTGAAATGTTAAGGCCAATGGCGAACGTAATCGTAGTAGAAATTTTACGTTTTTTAACAAAACGTGCAGAGTCTTGCCCTGGAACAACGCTTCCTAGACCTGTCAGCTTAGTAATAGACGAGTTTGCCAGTGCCCTGGGTAGACTGCCAGATATTCACGTAAAACTAAACACTTTACGTTCTCGTAACGTAAGTATTGTTGCTGCAATACAGTCAATTGCTCAGGTAAAAGCGAACTACGGAGATGATGGAGATTCTGTTCTTGCTGGTTTTAGTACAAAAATTTTCATGCCACCATTAGATCTGGGAGATTCTGAGTGGGCATCTAAAGAAACCGGGCAAATGACAATCCGTTTTCAAACTTCTTCAACCGAAAAAAAAAAAAAAATGATTGAATTGTTTGCTAGTATGAATGATAGCTCACAAGAACAAGTCCAGCAAAGAGCTGTACTAACACCAGACGAGATTGGAAGACCTGCAGATAATATTTCCACGTTTTTTATGCCTAACACTCAAGCTTTCCAAGGTCACTTAGTCCCATTCTATAAGATTCCAAAAATGCTTAAGCAAATTACTGAATTCGATAATGATGAAGACGAATTAATGCTAAGAGCGGCTCCAATTAAATTTGATGAGGATTCTTCACCAAGCGCAGCACCAGGTGTAATGCCAGGGGGATCTTCACAAAGTGCGGGTGGTTTACCTCCTGGCATTACTAACACAGCAGGCTGGACTGAAGATGCAGTAAAAGACAAATTAGAAGAGGTTAAGAAGAACTTAGATTGGGATAATACTACAGGATCTGCAAAAAAATGGTGGGAAGCATTTGAAGATGAAAACAAGCATCGAGTAGCCTTAGTATTAAGATTAGCTGAAGAACTACAAAACAGAAGTGCAACAATTACTGAGTTCTTTTTGGCTTATGTGTACAGCAACACTGATAACATTCAAGCTAATTTACATTATTTAGATTATACAAGACTTAAAAAAGAAGAAGAAAAACGGAAAAAAGAAACTTCTGCAAAAGAGAGTGGCGCACAACAAGATAAAATTGCTGCCAACCAGTAACACAAAGTAAACTTTAGCTGATCGAATCTCTTAATAATCCTAGCGCGGTTGATGGCGTCTGATTTGCTTGTGCAAGAATCGCAGTCTCTGCCTGTTGAAGAACCTGCAAACGAATTAGCTCTGCAATTTCTTGCGCAGAGTCAATGTCTCTGATTCTACTTTCAGCACTAGTAAACTCCAGCCTAGTATTTTGCAAACCTTCAATTGCAAAACCTAATCTGCTTTCAAATGCTCCTAAACTTCCACGGCGAGAATTAACATTATCAATTGCAGTGTTAACTGCACTCAAGGCTGCCAATGCTGCCGCCTCTGAAGCAGTTGAAGTTGTAGCAATAACAGAAAATGAAAGCGCACTACTACCTGAATTTGCTAAACCAACAGATTCTAGCGTTCCAAGAGTTGCAGCAATTAATAATCTAGAATTCTCTGTTGAATCGAAGCCTATTTGAAAACTAACATCTCCAGAATTTGACAATAGATTGATATTATTAAAAGTTGTGGTTTTAGCAATCCTTTCCATCTCAGAACCAAGAGCAGTAAATTCTAAACTTATAG
>JAGRAS010000033.1 GCA_020434465.1 Bdellovibrionales bacterium
AACTATTATCTGTAATATCTTTGTAGGAAAATTTTGGAGGTTCAGAATCTTTATAAACTTTTTTAACTTCAACATGAATAATTGAATCTAATATAAGTAATATTTCTTTTGGATGTTTGTCAGGAGTAATCAAATTTGGCATTTTCGCTGCTAATCTTGGAAAACAAAATTTTCCAAATGCATTAACTGCCTCAGAAAGACTAACACCCAAAATTTCTACTGCTTTTCCAGCCATTTTTATAAAATCGCTATCTGGGTAGGTCCCAGGCCCTACAAAAGGCTCTTTAGTCGCAAGTTTTTCATGAATTTCTGTATAGATTTTTTCAAAAGTCTCTACACCCCAATTCTCAACAATAAAATCTTCAAGTAAATTAAAAATCTCTCCTTTCATCTTAACGCTCCATTAAAAAATTTATAAAAGTTCTTTTTCAATTTCTTTAATTAAATCTTCAAAATTATCAGTTGAATTTTCTAGAACTACATGGCCTGTGCTATCGCGAGTGATTCTACTGATACCAGGATGATTCTTTTCTAGGCTCTCAATCATGTGCTTTTGCTCGCGATAAGATTGTAAAAGCTCACTAGCTTTTTCAAAAAGTTTTAATCGAGTACAAGCCTCTCTTAATGATACTGCTAATTCTATTGCATTAATTGGTTTTTGAAAAAATCTGAATATCTCTCCCTCATTAATCATTGAGAGTGCTAAATTCAAATCTGCATTACCAGTAATCATAATTCTGATAATTTCTGGCTTTATTTCTTTAATTTTCAATAAGAAGTTTTGCCCGTTCATTGACGGCATAGAATAATCAGACACAACAATTGAAATATTCTCAGTCCTAACAATACGAAAAGCATCTATAGGATCGTTTGATACTATTACTTCATATGGTTCATTTCTAAGTGTTCTAAAAACGCTCTTTGTTAAATAAGTATCATCATCGAGAATTAGAACCTTTACTTTCTCTTCTAGAGTAACCTTAAGATTTTGTTGAATCATTAAATATCCTCCGTTGGTATTCTACAATTCACAACTAATGGCTCATTAACACCTACAAAGGTTGCATAGTTATTTATTCTTTCTACTAAGGTATCTGTAACTTTTACTCCTTTTGAAACAAGCAAAACTCCTTCCTTTGTAAAAACATCAGCTAATAAAATTTGGCCTGGAACAAGTTCAGCTACACGAATGTTAAACTTTTCTCGATTTTGACTCTCAAGTTTATCAATATTAGAGCCTTTATTTATTAACTTCTCAATTCCATCAACAATCTCTTTAGAGAAAATTTCAGGCTTACTTCTTAATAAATCAACTATTTTTTCATTAGGTACCCCTCGAGCTTCAAGTGTGCTTAGAGTTTGTAAAGCAAATATCATACTGCTCCCTAATTTTTCTTTTTTAGTTCGCGTTTCAGCCAACTCAGGATTTATTATTTTAGCAACAGACTCTAAACGAGGTATATTTCTAATTAACTCTGCACTGACCGAAGGAATTCTTGCTAATACCGTTTCTTCCTCTGCAGAAAGTTTTTCTCCATTTAAATGTTTTTGTGAAATCTCATGCGGAATTACAATCAAACCAATATTTGATAGCATTGCTGCTAACTCGATATCCCAATATGAATCTAGTTTTATAATCTTACAGAGATCTCGAATTGACTCTCTAAGCTGCATTGTTTTACCAAAACCTTTAGGATCAACCATGGACAAAATATCTGTTAATACCTTCACACTTCCAGAAAGTGTGTTCTGAAGTAATTCTTTTTCAGCATTAACTAAACGAGCTTGTTTTATTGCGTCATTTAAAGCTTTTGATAAATCTTCGATACTACAAGGTTTATTTAAAAATCTAAAAATATTACTTTCGTTTACCGCTTTTACAGCAATTTCTTGATCAGCAATTCCGGTTAGCATCATTCTAACAATATTTGGCCTTAGCTTTTGGACTTCTTGAAGCAAGCTTATTCCATCCATTCTAGGCATTTGCATATCTGAAACTACAACTGAAATATCTGGATTACTCTTAAGTGTATCTAATGCTTGCAGAGGATCTGACTCTATTAATAATTCAAAGTCTCCTCTAAAATGCCGCTTAAAAGACTTAAGCACGTTCGGCTCATCATCTATTAATAGAATTCTTTCCATTATTTTAATTCTTTAGTTTTAGTTTCAACAAGGCTGCGCCACTCATCAATACGATGAAGCTTTCCTAATTTCTGAATATAATGTTCGTCTAGAATTAAACTAGGTCTAAATCGTGGCGCAGGATTTAGACAGTTATCCAAAGTGTTCGCTACATAAACGGCAGACAGAATATTAAACTCATTGTGCGGATAGCTTTCAGGTTGCTTATGAAAAATTATTGTATCAACAATATCTTTTGGTAGATTCCAAAGTGATAGCAAATATGCACCAATTTCAGGATGGCTTGAAGTGAATAATTCTTTTTCTGCTTTTACAAGTGTATAATTACCACTCTCAACCATGCTTCTTATTTTTTTGTACACTGCTGGCTTTTTCTCAGCTAAAAGAACTCTGCCAAGTTCATGCAAGAGTCCTGCTGTGTATGCCAACTCGCATTTATCAATTGAGATTTCTTCAAGTTTAGCTAATGAATATGCAAATTCTGCTACTCTTACACTATGATCAGTTGTTCTTTCATAACAAAAAACATCTGGATCTGCAGTCCATGTGCGGAAAGTACTGTTATCAAAAACTAGAGTTTTCAGTAAATCTTTACCCAGAATTTCTACAGCTTTAGTAATGTTTCCGGTTTCAATTGCTCTACCAAAATATGATGAATTTACGAGATGCAAAACTTTTACAGCAAGCCCAATATCTTTTTTTACAGATTCCGCTATTTGGTTAATATTTGAATTTTCATCTTGTAACAAACTTCTGATTGCATATAAGTTTTGAGACAAAACTGGCACACTATGAAATTCTGAAACTATTTCTTTAACTTCCTTAGACCCCAACAACTCTCTTGTATTACAAGCATTTATTATTCTAGTGCTTAATACATCTGGATCACATGGTTTTGAAATAAATTGATGTGAAGAGTTGATAACTTGAAAAATTGAATCAATTTCTGCTTGTCCTGAAAGAACAAGGCGTACAGTAAAGGGGCAAATTTCTTTTACTTTTGATAATAATGTGGCTCCATTTACCTGAGGCATTTTTATATCTGTTACAATAACATCAAAGCATTTTCTCTGCACAAGATCTAAAGCCTCGTCGCCACCACCTGCAAATTCCATATCCCATTTATCGCGCATTGGCCTTAGCATTCTTTTTAAGCCGTTTAGGATATTGCTTTCATCATCAACGAATAAAACTTGCTTTTTCATTTTTTCATCTTGCATAGTTAACAAATACTGATTGCAACTAAGGTGCCAAAGACAGTTAAGGGTAAAATACCCTTAATTACAGGGAATTAAGCTTTGGATATTTCTAAAAAGGCATTTAGAATGTAAACTTTACATTCTATTTTGTAATTCTTACAAACTTGCAATGACTAGTATTTTAGAAAAGAATCAATCCAATAATCTTCAACTAGGGATCTCTATTAGTGATGAAGATTTATATCAAAAACTAGCTTCTATTTTGAATGGTTCAAACTTTGAGGTTTTTAAACTAAACTCAAATAGCATACCTGAATTTTCAGTTATAATAGCTGATCCTAAGTCTTGGGAAGCTTTAAGCGCAGATAACAACTGTAATGCAGAAATAATAATCATTACTAAAGAGGCAAGCACACTTGAGTTTGAGTCAATGATCAAGTCAGGAGCTTTCTGGTGTATATCAGATACTACCAAAAAAGAAGAAATCCTTGCGCTTATTACAAAAGCTTTTGTGATAAACGAGATAAAATCAATTAATCAGGACTTATTAGCTGCTGTTAGTGGAAATACTTGGGAATCAGACTTTATCTCAGCAAGCCCGATTATGAATACCTTTCTTGATAAGGTTAGAAAGGTAAGTAATCTAGATTCAAGTTTATTACTTACTGGTGAAAATGGAACTGGCAAAACGCTTTTGGCTAGAACGATTCATGCTAGAAGTAATCGCCGAGATAAACCTTTTGTTGTTGTTAGTTGTGCTGCCATTCCAAGAGATTTAATAGAATCTGAGTTGTTTGGCTATGAAAAAGGCTCATTTACCGGAGCCACCAATTCCCGACCTGGTAGTTTTGAACTTGCAAATGAGGGAACAATTTTTTTAGATGAAATTGGAGATCTTCCATTAGAGTTGCAACCAAAATTATTATCTATTTTACAAGATAGGAAAGTCAAGCGGATTGGTGCAAGTAAAGAAATAATTCTAGATGTTAGAATTATCGCTGCGACAAATATCGAATTGGAAAAAGCTATTCAAGAAAAAAAATTCCGACAAGACTTATTTTTTCGCTTAAATGTTTTGTCTCTAAAAATTCCTCCACTAAGAGAAAGAGTTGAAGATATAGAACCTTTATCTCAATATATACTTTCAAGAATTTCAAAAAAAAGAGGGACTGATGCATTTAGGTTAAGCAATCAATCACTAGAAAAACTTAAAAAACATACATGGCCAGGAAATGTTAGAGAGTTAGAAAATATTTTAGAAAGAGCTTCTGCGTTTTCTAATTCAAATATTCTTGAAATAGAAGATTTAAATACGCCCTACACTCAAGTAAGCCAAGCTGACTTGCCTGCGTTATCAGGCTTTAAACTTGAAGATATTGAAGCAAAAGCTATTAAAGACACCTTGGTAAAATACAATGGTAATAAACAAGAAGCAGCCAATTCTCTTGGGATAAGCACAAAAAGCATTTACAATAAAATTGAAAAATATGGTATTAAAATCTAGACTATTTAATCACTTGATTTCTTAATTTATTCAATAATATAAATAGTATCAAAGATGCTATAATTAAAATGAACAAGAAACTAAGCACCGGACCATACAAAGGAACAAGAGACTTTTATCCAGCTGACAAAGCTATTCAAAGTTATATTTTTGATGTCATGGCTGAAGTAGCTGAGCTTTACGGATATGAAGAATATGATGGGCCTATTCTTGAAAGCACAGAAATTTACAGAATCAAATCTGGCGATGAAATTGTAAACCAACAAACATATACCTTTGAAGATCGCGGAGGTAGAGAAGTAACAATTCGACCTGAAATGACTCCTACCGTTGCAAGAATGGTAGCTGCTAAGCGACGTGAACTTGCATTTCCTTTACGCTGGTATTCAATTCCAAATCTTTACCGTTATGAAAAACCACAAAGAGGAAGGTTACGCGAACATTGGCAATTAAATGCTGATATTTTCGGAGTGAATTCTGTTGATGCTGACATTGAAATTATTCAACTAGCTAACTCTATTATGCAAGCATTTGGTGCGGAAGAAAAAAACTACGAAATTAGAGTAAATAATAGAAAGCTTGTTAATCATTTTCTTTATAGTGTGTTGAATCTATCTAAAGAAAATGGAAATGAACTTTCAAAACTAATCGATAGAAAAGACAAAATGAAGCCTGAAGCCTTTCAGGAAAACTTAAATTCCATACTACCAAATTATCAAGAAGTCTTTTTAAATTTTATCAATTCAAAAAATATCGATGAGCTAACTATAGAATTGCAAAATTCAGACGGCGCAAAAGAACTAAATGAAGTTCTAACAAAACTTAAATCTTTGGGAGTTAATTCAGCTAAGTTTCATCCAAGCCTAATGCGAGGATTTGACTATTACACTGGGGGCGTTTTTGAAGTTTTTGATTTGCACCCTGAAAATAATCGCTCACTCTTCGGCGGTGGTCGCTATGACAATTTAGTTGGTGATTTTGGAGTCGACGCTGTAAGCGGCGCTGGCTTTGGCATGGGAGATGTTACAATTAAAGATTTTTTAGAAACTTACAAACTTCTGCCTGAAATTCCCTCAAGCACAAGTATTTACATCTGCCCTCTAGCTACGGAGTTTTTCTTTGAATGTACCAAGCTCGCAACTGAGTTAAGGGAGCATGGAATTAATGTGGCAGTTGACTATTCTGGTAAAAAAGTTGGTGCACAAATAAAAACAGCATCTAGCCAAAAAATTCCGCATGTAATCTGCATTGGCGAAGAAGAAATCAAATCCAGAAAGATAAAAATTAAAGACCTAGAGACACGTGAAGAAACGGAGCTTGAACTAGATGGTTTAGCTGAAGCGCTTTTATCAACTGAATATGAGTAAGCTAATCAATACTCAAAAATACTCTACTACATTTTTTGTATTCATTTTAATCACGGCATGGTTCTTAAGCGATCTTGGTGTTGATCCAGATTTATTTCATAGGCTAGCTACTGGGAAACTAATTGACGAGCTAGGGTTCGTACCAAGCATGGATCCATTTGCATTTACCCCTAAAAAAGAAATATGGATAGATCATGAGTGGCTATCTGGACTAATTTTTTTTAAGACTTGGAGTCTTTTCGGTGAAATCGGAATTTTCCTACTTAAGATTTTACTAGTTTTTCTCTCCTTATTAATTCTAGAAAAAGCAATTAGACTAAAGAATAAATCAACTACGGCTACTTTTTGGTTTATAATTTTAAGTATCGCCTCTGCATTTGTTTGGAGAAGCACTGTTAGGTCACAAATTTTTACTTATTTGTTTATTCCAACTTTTCTCCTAGCATTTGTAGAATATAGTGAAAAAAAACGTATTTTTTTGTTATCTGCAATACCTGTATTCATCTGCATTTGGGCAAATACACACGGTGGATTTGTTGTAGGTTTAGGTTTTTTAGGAATTTTTACTTTTGTTAATTTACTTAAGCAAAAAACTAGAGCAACACCCCTGACAATTATTTTTCTTTTAGCTATTTCAGCTACATTTATAAATCCCTATCCTGGTTTTTCTTATTGGGAATATATTATTGAGGCAGTTGGAATGCCTAGGCCATTTGTAGCCGAATGGAACTATCTTAATCCTTTAAGCCATAGCGCAATTATACCAAATTTTGTGTTAATTATTATTCTATATGGTTTTTTCAAACATAAAACCAATAGAGATCTCTTATCGTCCCTGCTTTTACTAGCTAGCGCATACTTTGGATATAAACATCAACGCTTAAGTCCTATTTTTTTGATGACTGCAGCGGTTTACGGCACTAAGGCATTTGAATATTTTATCTTAGATTTAAAAAGCTTATTTAAACAAATAAACTTTTCAGGCTATTTGTCTGCTAGCAAGTTTGTTTTTAGTGTTATTACTTGCTGTGCTGCAATTTGGATACTTTATTTCTCTCTAACTGCAAAAAGGTTCTCTCTAAATTATTCAGACTATCCAGTGGAAGCTGTAAAATGGCTAAAATCAAATAGAAAGAGCGGTAATGTACTAGTAACTTTTAACCATGGCAGCTATGCCCTTTGGGAACTGTACCCTAATTTTAAAGTTTCTGTAGATGGGAGATATGAAGAAGTTTACCCAGAATCAACTATGCATTTAGTAATGGATGCGTTTTGGGCTGAAAAAAAAGTGCAAAAAAAAGCTTTACTTAAGATAAACCCTGACTACATCCTGATTTCAAATGCCGATAAAAATCAATTTAAAAGCCTTAAGACAATTTACAAAGGTTTAAACTTCTCTATTTTGGAAAATAAGTTATGAAAAAATATTTTTCTCTTTTATTTATATCTAGCCTAATTTACCAAAATGCTTTTGCTGATATTTACTTTTGTAATGGTGTATGGACAAACACCTCCTGCGAGAACGAACCAGAAAAAGTAATTACATCAAATGAGGATTCAAAAACTTCAGAGATAAACAACGAAGAGCATAAAATATTATCTAAAAAGAAAAGTTTACTTCATAATCTTGCGAGTTTAAAGTTTAAACTTGAAAGAGAGTATGGTGGAAATTTTTCAATTAACTCTGCTGAAAGAGTTTGCCAAGATCCTGCTAGCAGTCTTGAAGAATGCGAGCGAGCTATTGATGCAGCAGAAAAAAACTTGTTAGATAAACAACTTGCTTTATCAAAACTAAAACAAAACGAATCAGAAAGTGAGAATGAGCCTACTGAAAGTAGTGGTGATACCGTGGTAATTCAACAAAATACAGATTCAAGAATAGGATTTTTTGAAAACGACAAACCTAGGCAACCAAGCATAATTAACGGCACGGTTGTTCCACCTGGTGAAACTCAGCTTGATATTAGCCCTAAAAGAAAAATTGAAAACACTTTGGTTGAACAACAACGTAAAGCATCTCGTAAAAAAATAGATCAATAACTTAAGGTTTTAAAACCAAGAGACTTGGCAATCTTGATTTGTTTTTTATCGGCAGATATAAAATCCATTTCTAAAGCACTAGGATCGATAGCCAGTGCGCAAGCCAAATGATAAAGATCTGCTCCTCTTAAATAGCCATGAGATAATACTCGCTCACATTCTGGTAAAATACTTTTGTTTGGAGAAAAAATTTGAATATTACTCAAAACTTTTTCTACTAAGTCTAAGTTTTTTTCTTCTCTTGCAACTACTGAGCAAAGTTCAGCTTCAAGTAAAATAGAAGAATAAATGTCATTATATTTTTTTAGAGACTTGATATACTTAGAATAATTAGCATCTGCAAAGTAAATAGATACCAAAACACTTGTATCTACATAAGCATGCATTACTATTCCCTTTCATCTAAAAAACGCTGCAAAGCTCCTGGAATACTTTCTACAGATTGAAGCGTTGAACTATTAATCTTTGAAGGTCTTATACTCCCTTCCTTTTTCAATTTTTCAATTCGGTCTTCAAAAGTTTCTTCTTCTTGAATCGGAACAAGTTGAGCAACAGGTTTTCCACGGTAAGTAATAGTACAAACAGTTCCATCTCTTACCATTCGTAAAATTTCACTAAACTTAGCTTTGGCTTCATAGGTTGAAAATTCTTTAGACATTAACATATTATAATATACCTAGTCAGACTAGTCAAATTTTAAATTCAATAAAAATAATTAGTTAAATATGATATAAAAATCATACCTAATATCTGAATCGATGATTAATTGAAAATGTTGCTAAATTTCAGTATCAGAAAAATTATCCATTAGTCTTTGACCGACTAGCTTTTCAAAGCGTTTAAGCAAGTCTTGCTTAGAAATGGTAATCTGATCTTTTACACAATAACGCCTAAGTGTCACAGTTCCTTGTTCTACCTCATTTCCGCCAATGATAAGTATATTTGGAATCTTATGAGTTACAGCCTCTCGAATCTTTTTGTTAAATGAGTTGCTTGAATCATCAACTTCAACTCTTATAAGTTGATTTCTAAGCTGAGCTTTTAGATCATTTGCATAGTCAAAGAAATTTTCTGCTACAGGAACAATTTTTGCCTGAATTGGAGCAAGCCAAGTTG
Source organism: Bdellovibrionales bacterium (assembly GCA_020434465.1). Next base: position 9,372 of record JAGRAS010000033.1, read on the forward strand.
GAAAAGCCCCACCAAAATGTTCAATTAAAAATGCCATAAAACGCTCATGCGTGCTTAGTGGTGCACGGTGAACTACATATGGCATATGCTCCTTGCCGTCTTCTCCAATATATTTAAGATCAAACCTTGATGGTTGGCCAAAATCACATTGAGTAGTTCCAAGTGATTCTTCCCTGCCAAGAAGAGTAGTAGCCTGAAAATCTATCTTTGGGCCATAAAATGCTGCTTCACCAAACCCTTCTTCATAATTAACTCCCATCTCTTCTGCAACTTCACGAACAACTTTTTCTGAAAATTCCCAAAGTTCCGGGTTATCAAGAAACTTTTCTTTGTTTTCTGGATCATGAGTAGATATTCTGATCTTAATTCCTTCAAATCTAAATTTAGTATAGTAATCCAAGTGCAATTGAAAAGTTTCTTTTAACTGCTCTTTAAGTTGATCTAGTGCGCAATAAATATGTGCATCATTCATGCACAATGAGCGCACTCTTAATAGCCCCGCTAGCGATCCTGATGATTCAAATCGATAACAGTGCCCATACTCAGCAAGTTTTAAAGGCAACTCACGGTAACTTCTAGGCCGCGCACCATAAATTTGATGATGATGCGGACAGTTCATAGCTTTAAGATAATATTTCGACTCCCCTTCAAGCTCCATTGGAGGAAACATATCATCTGCATAATAAGGCAAATGCCCGGAAGTCAGATAAAGGCTCTCTTTTGTTATATATGGAGTTGAAACTCTAACATAACCAGCCCGTGTTTCCATTTCTTTTGCATACTTTTCAAGCTCTTCTTTTATTGCAGTGCCATTAGGCATCCAAAGCGGAAGCCCAGGGCCAACATCATCTGAGAACATAAAAATTTCTAGTTCTTTACCGAGCTTCCTATGGTCTCTTTGTTTGGCAAGTTCGCGCC
>JAGRAS010000340.1 GCA_020434465.1 Bdellovibrionales bacterium
GGGAGAGGGGTGGATTTACCAATTGCACTTTGGCTACTCGGAGCGGCTAAAATTTATACGATTGACTTGAACTCTTATTTAAAAGCTGAGCTTATTAAAGAGAGTCTTGATTTTATAAAAAATTATCCAGATGAAATTAAAAGTATTTTATCAAATTCTATTTCTAAAGAGCGGTTAGAAAAACTTCTTTTACTGGATTTAGAAGGAGATGTTATCTCTAGATTGTTTGAATTATGCAATATAACATACCTAGCACCTGCAGATGCTTCTAAAATAGAACTACCAGCAAATAGTATTGATTTGCATTTGTCATATACTGTTTTTGAACATATACCCCAAATTGATTTAATAGAAATTTTAATTGAGGGGAATAGATTACTCCGGAGTGATGGGCTTCATATACATCTAATTGATTATTCTGATCACTTTTCTCATTCAGATGATAATATATCGCCAATTAACTTTCTACAATATGATGAAGAGTCTTGGAATAGCTTAGCAGGAAATAAGTATATGTATTGTAATCGTCTGCGTGAGGATGATGTTATGTCTGTCTTTGATAAAGCAAGCATTGATTTGATTCAAATTGAATCTTGTAAAAAAGAAGAGCTTAGAAGTTTGCTGTCATCAAATGAATTTTTTTTAGATGAAAAATTTTCTACTAAGAGTGAAGATTGTTTAATAACAACCAGCACATGGCTGGTGGGTAAGCCAAGACATTAAGCGCTTAATTATTTTTCTTGTTAAACAGAAGAACTCTTAATTGAGGAAGTGCGAGAAATACCATGTATCTACAAAGTTTTAGCCATGGATTTAATTTTAAAGGGTATTTTAAAACTAGATTTAAATATTTCTTACCCGAGATTAGATAATATCCAGCTAGCATCAAACGATCAGCAAGAGCAAGCTGCGATGTATAACTGCTTTGAGCATTTTGCTTTGCTAAATCTAATGCTTGTTCAAATGTGTCTGTGCCTTTTTCCTCGCGTTCTGTTGCCAAAACTCTAGTTGTCTTAGTAGTGAGTTCATAGCCAGTAGCTTTGGGTGCTGCAGCATAAGTAAATCTATAATGATAAAGAGATTGATTTATATTAATGCATTCGCATATCTCTGAGAGTCTATAAAAGAAGTCATAGTCTTGACCGTACTTGAAATCCTCTCGATAGCCATTAATTTTTTCAGCAAGTTCCTTTCTGAAACATACGCTGCCATGGATAAATGGATTACCATGATTCTTTAAGTAGTTTTTAATTTCATGAGTTGTGTTTGGAAGTTGAGTTTTCCAAAGTTCGTTCCCATTTTCTTGATGCAATATTGCTTGCGAGCCAATAAGACCTATATCTTCATTAGTTTCTAGAAGATTTAACTGCAACTCTAATCTATTATGTTCTGACCAATCATCTGAATCTTGTCGAAAAATTACTGCCCCCAAGGCTTTGGATATTCCAGTATTTAAAGACTTAGTGAGTCCTTGATTTTCTTGTTTGAATATTGAAATTCTTCGATCTTTAGTGGCGTATTCCTTTAGCGTAGTTATGGTATCAGTTTTATCAGAGCCATCATCGATTATTAAGAATTCAAAATCACTGTATGTTTGTTTTAAAATAGAATCAATTGCTTTTCTCAAAAATATAGGATTTTCATTATAAACAGAAAGAATTACGCTAACATTTCTTATTTTATCTTTTAAAGGCATAGCTTGTCCTTTAATGTCTTGATCAAAATTTTCATGTTTTTATCAATTGAAGCCTTTTCTTCAACTAGCTTTCTATTAAATTTCACTGTTTTATCAAATAAAGTTTCATCTTCGATTGCACGTCTGATAGCGATAGCTAATGCTTGTGGATCATTTAAGTCAATAACTAAACCATTTTCTTCGTTAACTATCCATTCAGTGTTAGCTGGTATATTGCTTACAATTGGAAAAACCCCACAAGCCATAGCTTCTAATAAAGATGTAGCTGTACCATCTGATTTTGAACAGCTAATAAAAATTCTTGCTTCACTAAGATATTGAGGCATCTTCTCATGTGGAACACCATTGAAAAATACAATCTTAGATTGAAGTTTGGTAGGTATATTCGATTTAGCATAAGTTTCTAACTCCTCAAATAATGGTCCGCTTGCTAAAAAGTGAACCTTAATAGATTCTAAGATATCACAGTCTATTTTTAGTGCTTCTAGTATGAGTTGGTTGTTATAGACTGGAAGGAATCCTCTGTTTGAAACAATAATTTTGCTATTATTATTTGGTTTGAATTTGAATTGATCTAGATCTATTCCTTGTAGCAAGTTTTTAAT
>JAGRAS010000341.1 GCA_020434465.1 Bdellovibrionales bacterium
TTATCAAAGAGGAATTAGGGTTTGAAACGATCCCTAACTTGTTTTCAATTTCCTGAACTCTTAATTTTAAGTCTTTAAGCTCATTAACCAAATTGTCGTTGCCCATGGCTAATCATAGCTTATTTACTTCTATTTATTCTAGCGATTAAAAATAACTAGAGGCTAAGTATAATAGAAGTTAATTCTACCTTGCTAAAACTCAATAGTTTTAAGTGCTTAAATCCAGAATTAGAAAAAAATTAATAAAAAAGGAGTTTTTGCTTAAGTTCATGTCATACGTATAGAATTGAACTTAAATATAGTACTTATTCTCTATTATAAGTCTAATACAAGTTATTTTACTCCTCTAAGCTAGTTTGCTCGAAAAGTGAATGTCTTAGATTGTGATTTTTAAAGATGGAAAATGCAGTAGTCAAGCGAACTGAAGATTGTAGCACTAAAACTACTAGGGAAACAAACGTACCTCATATTAGAGATAAAACTGGGGTCTTAATAGTTGGGAGCTCAGACGAAACTCGAATAAGCTTAAATCTCAATTACGAAACTCTAAAAACTTTATTCGAAACTGGAGATGCAAGTCAGCTACAAGATTTAGGCCCTGATTTTGTCAATGCTGCTATGCTCCTAGCCCAAGATTTTGAAAAGCTACTTGAGGAAAACGAGATTTATTCAAATCGATCTGGATATAATGTAGATCCTAGCTTAGAACTTCCACCAATAAATATAAATCTTCAAGCTTGCAGAAGAGATAAAGATTATACACTAGATCCTGAAATAGACATTCCAGAATATTTATCTAAATTTAGCGATAACTATCTTTCAATTGTGCAAGATGTTGCAAAAGCTTTAGGCACTATGAATCCTGAGTGCAGAATTTCAGTTCCAATTCCAGTAGCTGCTCATGAGGAAGCAAGATATATTTACCGAGCCCTTGAAGCATTTACTAAACAAACTCTAGATTCTAGCTATTTTGAAATTGTATTATTAGCAAACAAACCAGAAAATTCTGATCTTTATGAAAAGCATGACACGGAGCTAACAATTAGTGAAATCAATCGGTTTCTATCTGAGCATCCAGAAATCACTACTAGAACTCATTTTGTAAAATTTAACCCACAAACTGTTTCAATTGGATTTATTCGCGCCTTACTGACTGATGCGATTTTATTACGGCACTACAATCGTGATTTAAAAGATGCAGATCATATTATTTGTAGAGCAGATGCAGATATTATTGGCCTAGATAAGTCTTATTTAGAAAATTTTCTTAATTTATTTGCCAAATTTCCCAAAACAGATTCCTTTGGTGGCCAGCTAGACTGGGATCCTATCGCATACTGTATGAATCCTTATCTATTTATTTCATCAAGACTTTCTACTTTATTAAACACTGCGTTTAGGATTAAAAACTCAAATCCTCCTCTTGGGACATGTAACTTTGCATTTAAAGCAAGTGTTTATTCTGTTGTTGGCGGATACGATCCTCTTATGAAAACCGGTGAAGATGTTGATTTAGATAATAGAATCATTTCATTTCGAAGGGGTGCAAGTAATCATACTGGAATCATGTACGCTGGCTCAAAGTCCAGACTATATACAAGCACCCGCAGAGCAGAACTTGCTCTCAAATTAGGACATTGCACAGCCGAACAGTGGAGCGTTGCTGAATTTAAAGCTAAAGATCCTGAAGTAAGAAAAAATTCCCAGCACCTTGATTTATTTTCAACAGCACTTAAATCTGAAAACTTCACAGCTGAAGTTGAAAAACTGATAAACCGCACTCTGCAAATTTACTTTCCAAAAGAGCATGGAGAAAAAGTATCATCTACAAAGCAAGCAGCAGATTTATTACAGATTAAGAAAATAGTCACAGGATACTTCAACATTGACTTTATTTTAAATGACAACTATTCCATAAGTATAACTGATATAAGCGGCCTTATAAGAAAGTTAATCGATTACAGGAAAAAAGCTTTAACTGTTTTTTCTCAGCGAACAGGTCTATTTATACCATTCCGCCTAAGCTAGCTTCGCTAGCAAGGCCCGATATCCCTATTCGATATCCCTATTATTGATTTCTTGTTGATATTAAAAATAAACTTTTAATTTTTATTTGCAGTCTGATCATATGCTGGGGCATCAGCGGGTTGCTTAGTATTTGTTAAATCCAGTTTTTGTTTTTGGCATGCTGTGCATAGAAAAACAATAGAAGCAGCAATAATTAAAATAAATTTACTTACAAAAATCTTCATTTGAATCCCTTATTTAAATAAGACTAAAACAAGCTAACACGAC
>JAGRAS010000342.1 GCA_020434465.1 Bdellovibrionales bacterium
TAATTAAATACGCTTTTGATAAACTTTTAGAAATTCTTATTCATATTATAGAATACTATGTAAGTTTAGTCCATCAGAAAGAAGATACTTTGATAATTAGGAAAGAACTATTTTCAATAATCACGAGTGATAAATCTCAGCATGAAAGATTTAATATTGGCAATTCATGGTCAAAAATTTCGCTAAAAGACATTCAAGTAGTTTTTAAAAAGGAAAATTCCACTAGAGAAATAATTATTCCAGAGTTTGAAATAAGCCGTGGATCTAAAATTGGTATTATTGGAGAAAGTGGGGCGGGGAAAACCAGTATTTTTAACGTCATACTTAATGCAATAGATTTTAAAGGTGGTTACTTTATTGATGATCAAAGTGCTAAAGGGCTAGAATTTAACAGGGAAAGCATTTCACTCATTACCTCTAATGATCCATTGTTTAATATCTCTTTAAGAGAAAATATTCTGCTCGGAAAAGATATTTCTGCAGAAAAAATAGCTAGAGTTTTAAATGGAGTAAGAGCAAAGGATTTTATATCTTCATTAGAGGAAAAACGAGGCGATTCTGATTTTAATCTCTCAGCAGGCCAAGAACAAAGAATTAGACTAGCTAGGGGTTTGTTGCAAGATTCGGAAATTTATTTACTTGATGAACCATTTAATGGGCTCGACAGCCAGAATAAAACTCAGATTATGAAATTTATGTCAGAACTCTTAAAAGATCGTACGGTAGTCTTAGTAACTCATAATCCAGAGGAACTAAAGTTTATTGATAAGTTATACAAATTTGAAGATAGTGAGCTAAAAAGAATATAAATTTCACCAAACAGTTGATACGGGATATTTCTCAAAAGCACAGTCAGGCGTAATTAAAGTTAAATCTTCAGTTAAGCATTGTGAAATAAGCAATCTGTCAAAAGGGTCTTTATGATACAGGGCTAGCTCGCTTGTTCTATAAAAATGTTCCCTATCAATAGAGACATTTATTAGATCCCAACTTTTTACCTGTTCTTCAAACCACAGTCTTGGAGTCTTCGGGAGCCTTATTTTTTTTACTTTCCATTTTAGACATATCTCTAAACAAGTCACATCACTAATGAAGATATCAGATTTTTGATCAATTAAATTCTTGGCAGTTTTAGTAAGTTTTTTTCCGTCTTCAAGAAGCCAAATAAAAGTACAGGTATCAAGTAAATACGACACTTAAATTCCCCAATCTTCTTTTAGTTCTTCATCACTGAGGGGATTAAAGCAGTCATCGTCATATTCAATCGGTCCTGAAGTTCGAGTTCCAACTTTAGGTCGTCTTGGCTTGGCCTCTTTACTTTCCTCCAAAGCAGTGAGTTTAGCTATAGGAACATTGCCTCGCTTGATAACAATTTCTATGCCTTTTTTAGCCATTGTTAAATACTTTGAAAGGTGTGTTTTAGCTTCGTAAGTAGTCACTTCTTTATTTTTCATAAACATAATTATATCACAAGACTTGGTCTAGTCAAGGTCTAGTTAATAATTATAAGCACTTAGCTACTCATTTCTACCTGAAGATTCACCAATTTTTATACTAGCAGTTGATCCATCAGAAAATCTAACTTTTACAACAGCATTATCTGGATAGTCTCCACCTGATTTGTTAAATCGATAATGTTGTCTAAAACCGTTGGCAATGCTTGTAAATCTACCAGTTTCGATAACTTTATTTCCTGCTGGATTAAGTATCTGCACTTGCTCTGCACGGCCAGTCCATTCTTTAGGAAGTAAGATAACTAACTTTCCATCATTATCAGAAGAGGGCTTCCATAAAAAACCTTCTGGGATGCCACGTAAGTTAGTTACTTCTCCTGAAGGCTCAATAGATCCTTTACCAAGTAGGCCAGCTCGTTTTTTCTCTTTCCATTTCTGCCTTGAGATATCTGCTTCATGTGCTCTCCATACCTGAAATTCTCCATCAGACGCTTTATCATTTGATTCTGCTTTTGAAAGTGCTGTTTTTACAGCACGTACTGCCGTGTCTCCTTCAGGAAGATTTTCTAGACGCTCTGCAGAAATTCTGGTTCTGTCTGTATCAAATTGTGATTTTCCAAAAGCCTCATATTTTATTTCTTTGTATTCTTTTTTCTTGATTTTTCTTGTCCTAACAAATTCTCGCATCACACGATCACTTGCTTTATAAAAAAGATAATCACCACGCTCAGTTTTATAATTTGTGGTTTGTTCTTGCACTTTTGAAATAAATTCATTCGCTAAATCCGGATTTGATTTTTGAAGTTTATGATGAACATATGCTGCATACATTTCTG
>JAGRAS010000343.1 GCA_020434465.1 Bdellovibrionales bacterium
CAACAAGTTCAATTGCTAACTTGCAATAAAAAATGCCAATAGTAATAAAAACAGCGGAAGTTATTCTATAAAACACCCCTGAGTTAAACATTATTGTTTTAAAATTATTACTCATAATAATTCCAAATAAGACTAAAAATATACCTAGAGTTCCTACAACCCCCAGACTTTCATTAAAGATAATAACTCCTAAAACAGTTACTAAAATAAATTGTACTGCACCATACAACTCACCCGATGCTGCATCTAAAAACTTTGATGATTTTAGATTATAAATATTACCGCAAATCCAAGATGCTGACATACAAAGTACAATAACTAATTGATTTAAATTTAGTGAAATGATTTTTTCTGGTGAAAAAATTGCTAAGGAAAGTATTGTAGCAAACAAGTCATAACAAAGAATTAGAGTCCAAACATCATCAGTTTTTTTCATTGAAGATCTAAATACAAGTGCTTTTGATGATTTAAAAATCACACACAAAAGTGCAAAGATAATAGCCATATTGATACCTAATAGTTTCAATCATATCTTTGGTTTATAAATGATTGATCCATTTAAATATGTTTAAAATTATCTGCGTAAGAATTTTACTTAGTTTTCTCTAATAAATAATTCCAGATTGCGGATTTATAGCAGGGGTATTTTACAGCATAACTCACCTTTCAAGATGGTAACTGCACGCCCTCCTAACTTGACTGTTTCAATTTGGTCTGGCTTGCCAAACGCCTCAATGGTTGCAATTCCAGGCCTTCCAAGATTATGCCCCTGCTCTGCCTTAAATTTTGGCTGATTAATCAAACCATAGTGCCAAAGATAAGCTCCCATTGCACCGTTTCCAGAACCAGTAAAAGGATCTTCAATTACATCTGGCGGTGGGAAAAAATGTCTAGCAAAAGTATCTCCCTTCTGCGTGGCACCCTCAAGGCAAAACAAATGCGGACTAAAAAAATCAGCTGACTTTCTAAATTCAACATAGGGTTCAATTCTAAACTTAGCTTTATTTAAGGTCTTAAGATCTTTAATCGCTATCATTACTTGAGGAAGCCCAGTGCTCACAGTTTGAATAATAGTACCCGAAAGTAAATCTTTTGGTTCTAAAGAGAAAAGTGGAAGTATCTCAGCAGGCTCATAGACTCTAAGAAACTTAGGTGAAGGTTGATTCATTCTAATCTCAAAGTATCTTTCGCCATCATTATCAATCTCAATAGTTATTACACCTATATTTAATTCAAATGTTACAGTCGTAGTGGGACTTTGTAATTTAATATGCTCTGTTTCAATAAGAGTATGCGCGGTTGCAATTGTAGGATGACCTGCCAGGGGAACTTCTTCAGCTGGGGTAAAAAATCTAACACGAAAATCAGCTTCATCTGACTTACTTACAAAAGCAGTTTCAGAAAGATTCATTTCGGCAGCAATTCGAAGCATTAGACTTTCGTCAAATCCATCCGCATCTAAAAGTACAGCACATGGATTGCCTTCCAAAGGAGTATCTGTAAACGCATCTACCTGAAATAAAGGACAAGTATACATTATATAAAAGTCTCAATTCTTACTTAGTATTTTTGTATCCAGCAAACAAAATAACTACTTTTCAGCATTAGTTTGCTGTAAATAGTCTTCTAACAAAGCATAAGCCTCTCTAACTCTTGTTATCCCGTGCTTTATAGTTTTAGGATCTATTTTTTTTAGCCCATCTTTTAAATCTGTAATTGGCTTAGTCTTTTTGTTTATCATTATTTTAAATAACTCATCAAAAGTCATCCTACCCGCACCAATTTCCTTTAAACAAGATACTTAGTACTTTTGGTCACCCACTTTACTTTTGACAAAAAAGAGTCTAATTGCTAGCTTTAGACACATTTTAAAACGACGTTAGGGAGAGTTTATATGCTTACTGGGCTAAAAAAAGGCACTCGAAATGTAGTTACTATCGCAGCACTACTTATCCCAGGATGTGGAGACGCTAATAAACAAGAGAATAACAAACAAGAGCCAACGGACAAAGCTACAGCCACAAACGTCTTAGAACCAGAGCCTGATTTAAATACCTCGACACTTCCAAAAAATCCTGACCTTGAAATTGAAACAGAACATGATGCACTGGCAAAGGCTGAAGAAAATGATTTATCGGAAACAGATATAAATAAGCAAGAACCAACTAGCGACTTAAAAACTAAAAAAAAAAAAAAAATGAGTGCGTCTGATATTGAGTACAACAAAGCACACAATGCACTTGATAAGTGGATGACATTTTACAACAGGTGGTTACCTGAAAACTCAACA
>JAGRAS010000344.1 GCA_020434465.1 Bdellovibrionales bacterium
ATTAATTATATCTATATGATCATAGGCTGGCACAAAAGTCGTGCCAAGATCTGAAGACAGTGTTAAAGCATGCTCATAGGCATGGTGAAAAGTTTCCCCAAAAAGTTTAACATCAGCACCAAAAGCCTTTGCTGATTCAATTTTTACTAATGGTGCACCATAAGGCATCACTAATGTACAAGGTATATCTAGTAGTGCTGAGTATTTGCTTAAAGCTAAAGCATGGTTTCCTGCGCTTGCCGCACAAACGCCTTGCTTTCGTTTATCGGCAGGTAATAGATGTAAGAAGTTACAGGCTCCTCTCTCTTTGAATGAACCGGTAGTGAAAAGGCTGTCCCACTTGAAGAAAGCATTAGTATTAAAAAGTTCAGAAAAGCCAATTGAACGTGTGAGTGAGGTAACTGGAAGTTGATCCGCCACACGCTGTTTAGCCAGTTTTATTTCATCTATGTTTACTTCTTTGCTCATAGATTTAAAGATAAATTTAAAACCAAAATCTGTAAATATAGATAGAATGTGTTGAAAATTAAGCCCAGGCCTTCAGTTAGAGAATAAATATACTCAGTGACATTAGGTTTTGCCGTTAAGTTACAGACCTTCTTTCGCTGGCTATAAGCAAAATCTGCGTTAGCAGATTTGCCAGCAATAAACATACTCAACGAAAAATAGGCAAATCCGTTTAGGATTTGGCACTTAGCAAATCTGAGATAAGCTTCTATTTACCAAAAGAGCTTAGATTAGAACCAGTAGAATCATACTTCGTTGAGTATAGACTTGAATTTTCTTTAAAGTTCTGATGTAGTAAAGTTGTTTGCTGGAGAATCACAAATGACAAAAGAAGATAAGCTAGTTCACGTAAATATAACTTTTCGCCATACAGAAGCTACTGATGCTTTAAAAGATTATGGAACAGAAAAAGTTGAATCATGTATTAAAAAGTTTGCACATCATGACACAGAGGCTCATCTAGTTTTGCTAGTTGAAAAGAACAGGCAAATAGCAGAAGTTTCGTGCCATTGTGATGGCGCTGATTTTAATGTTCATCATGAAGGCGATGATATGTACGCTTCGATTGACGGAGCTGTAGATAAACTAAGTCGCCAACTAAGAAAACACAAAGACAAACTAACAAGTCACCATTGAGCATCGCTTGTAATCATATAGAATCGCTTGTGCTTATTGCTGGATTATCAGGTGCCGGTAGAACAACTGCAATTAATACTTTTTCTGATGAAGGTTTTTTCGTTATTGATAACCTTCCAGTTGCTCTCTTAAACCAATTTATTACCTATACCAGTGTAAATCCAACTCGCTATAAAAAAACTGCTTTATTAATTGGAATTGATTCTCAGCAGGCTGTTGAAGAACTAATTTGTGAGATTGAAAAAATAAGCCCTGCCGAAGGAAGTCTATGTATTTTGTTTTTAGATGCTACTAACGAAACATTAATAAAAAGATACGGTGAAACAAGAAGACCCCATCCAGGATTCAATTCTGAAAGTGATGCAACATTGCTTGACGCCGTTCAAAGAGAAAGAAGCTTCTTAATGCCATTAAAGGAACAAGCAAACTTAGTCTTAGATACTAGCGATCTTACCACACATGATTTAAGGCGTGAGCTTAGAAACTTTATTAAGCAAGTACTATCAGGGTCTAATGTAAAACTTAGAGTAAACTTTGTCTCTTTTGGATTTAAAAAAGGAGTCCCCACGGATTGTGATCTTATTTTTGACGTACGCTTCATCAAGAATCCCTTTTTTGAAGAAAAATTAAGAAATAAAACTGGGCTTGAAGAGAAAGTACAAAAGTTTGTACTTAAACAGCAAGTTACAAAGGAATTTATTGAAAAAATAACTGATTTGCTGAATTTTTTACTTCCTTGTTATGTTCATGAAGGAAAAGCTTATATAAATATCGGCTTTGGTTGCACTGGCGGAAAACATAGATCTGTAACTTTGGTTGAACACTTCTCTAAGAATTTAGAAAGTGATTTATGGTTTATAAGCAAAAACCACAGGGACGTGCCTCTCGCAAAGTGAAGCGTTTCATTTACTTGATATTTGAAATTTCTAACTTAACAAGTAAGAGCTTGAACAAAGCCTGATCTAAGCTATTTTTCAATTATTAGCTTTATTTTAAAGATTTCGGCATATTGCATCCTTGGCAAACTTATATTTTTACATAATTTAGAGTTTAAGAAGCTTCAAATAGTTTATAAACTTGACCCCCTAAACTCTTTAGAGTAAACCTATCGGAATCTATTTATCAAAAATTTTGGAGGAAA
>JAGRAS010000345.1 GCA_020434465.1 Bdellovibrionales bacterium
TCATAGTGCTGCAGGGAGAACAATGACGCGTTCAGAATCAATGAGCCAAATATTAAGAGGCCAAGAGTTCAAAAATGTTGAAATTTGGCATGGTGGAGTTGAGCTAGATATATTTTATCCAAGAGGTAAAGGTGCTGTAGAATTACTTTCTCAGAAAAAATATCCAAAAAAGCAAATAGAAAGGCCTATAATGATGTATGTTGGCAGGGTATCAAAGGAGAAGAATTTAGAGGCTTTTTTGAGTTTAGATAATTTAACAGGTACCAAAGTTATTGTTGGGGGAGATTCATACAAGCAAGTATTAGAAAAAAAATATCCCGATGCAATTTTTCTTGGTCCTTATCCAGCAGACAAACTACCTGAAATTTATTCAGATGCGGATGTTTTTGTAATGCCAAGTAAAACGGATACTTTTGGAAGGGTTATGGTTGAGGCTCTAGCGTGTGGTGTCCCTGTAGCAGCTTTTCCAGTTACTGGTTCTAAAGACATTGTAAACACTTCAAGCGTAGGTGCATTAAATGAAAATTTGAAGATCGCTATTGAAGAAGCACTATTGAATTCGGATTTAGACTCTTGCGTAAAAAGAGCTCAAGATTTTTCTCACTTAACAGTTGCCCAGCAATTTCTAAAGAACTTAATTGAAACTAAAACTTAGGCTTATTTTTTTAGAGGCAAGCTTGGATCGACTAAAACCAGTAGTGTAGGGCCAGCTGCAGGAACTCCGTATCTAAAAAAATGTTCTTTAGAACCGGATGAGTTATATGCAATTGTTCTTGCTGTAAGAGTTTTATGTTCACGAATTAACTTGTTTAAGTTATCAAAATATCGCCATGCATACATGCCAACTGATGCGCCATCAAATGGCCCCAGTTTTACCTCTCCACCGTGTGTATGTCCGCAAAACATTAAATCAACAAGTTTTGGGAAATCTGCTTGTAGTGAATCACTATTATGCATTCCAAGAATATTAACATCTTCGGGATTAAGCATTCCTTCTCTGGGAGCTTTGGGCTCATCCTCAAGGTGATCAGGCAAGCCAATTAAAACTAAATCACGCTGATCTCCACTAAGTTTACATATTCTGTGAGCAAGATTTTGATAATCTACCCCAGGAGCTTCGAGCTGGTTTAATAAGCTCAAAGCTCCATTTTCAAGGTAGTCATGATTTCCAAGACAAACAAATTTACCTATATTAGCTTTAGTCTGAGCTAAAACTTCCAGAGCCTCAGGCTCAAGATCTCCTTTGTGGTAGGTAACTAAATCACCTGTGTTAAAAACAATATCAGGAAGAGATGAAGCTCCAGAGTGTGAAACTATTTTTTTTCTTAGTTTATCTACAGTAGTTTCAACTGCTTTGTTAGCTGCTATTGCACGTTGAATAGGTCTTCTTTTCCCCTCTTGAAAATGCTGATCGGAATCTTGACGAATTATAAATCCATGCCACTCTTTTCCGAGCCCTTGAACAGGAATAAATCGTACATGAACTACCATGCCAAAATCATTGAAAATACTTCCTGGGGCGAAGCAGAATGCTCTTTTAGCAATCCATTTTTCAATGTTTACACGCTTTATCCTTTCTTCATTATTAAGGGGTTTGGTATTATAACTATGACCAGATTTTCTAGATCTTAATCTGTGTTTTGGAATATCCCCAGAAAGAAACTTTCCCCATTCTCTTAAATCAAAAATTCCAGTGGGGTCTTTTCTTCGAAAAAAATCTAGTAGCTTAAAAATTCTAGTTTCAGGAACAGGACGATTAGCTAAAGAATCTCCGAATAAACCAGCTTCAACAAACTTTTGCTTAATTTTCTCATCATGTCTTACTGCTTCAACGTATTCAACAATTTCAGTTATACTAGGTAAATGTATCGAAGAAAACTCTTTAGGACTTGTTGGAGCGAATTTCTCAATTCTTCCTTCTTTTTGTTTTCTTACTTTAGATAAATTAGGTTGAAGAGGATCTGAAAGTAGGCTTTTTACTTTTGGTACTGTGAGTTCTTGTACTGTCGCTGGTGTCATAAATAAAACTTCTAGTACAATAATAATTAGAAAATATTATTTTGACGATATTAGTAAGTGTTTGAATTTTGTTAATCCGCTTGATTATGAGAATTGTGTAAACACAAAGATAAATATTGATGAGTTTTATTTAGAGTTAATTAAAAAGACATTTAGGAATTATTAGCAAAAAATAATAATCAAAATTACAAAAGAATTCGCTAATCACTTGAATTTAATGGGCTATTAATTTTCTTGATTAATTTTTTGCTTTGAAAGTAATA
>JAGRAS010000346.1 GCA_020434465.1 Bdellovibrionales bacterium
GAAATTGGTGCAAGTAGTGGCAAAGCGATTACAAATAAAGAATAATTTATAATCTTCTAAACTCCATTTGACTTAGATAGTTTAGAGCCAATCTCTTGTGCGAGATTCCATAAAAGTTTATTTCCTAGATTTTTATCACGATTTATCAAATCTCTAAAGTCAGTTGAACGTATTCCCATTAACCTAGAGTTTGTTCTAGATCTAACAGTCGCAGTCCTAGATTCATTAGCTAAAAAAGAAATTTCACCAATATGATTACCATACCCTAAAGTTGCAATTTCTTTTCCATTTCTTGAAATTTCTAATTCACCTTCTAATATCATGTAGAAAAAGTCACCTTTTTCACCCTCGGTTATAATAACATCACCTGCTTTAAAATCTTGAACAGCTACAACTTCTAAAACCTGCATTGCTTCCTGGGTTGATAAATCTTTAAATAAGTAAATCTGCTTTAGAATCTGGAACTGTAATTTAATCTCATCAGCAAACACCTTCTGCTTATCCTCTGAAATTACCTCAACAGTGATTGCACTAATATTATCTCCTCCATCTAATTCTTTTGCATGGAGAACTAATTTTTCAACAGCTTCGGTTCCAAGCTCAGCAATTTTTGTCTCAATATCTAAATCATTATTAAATGCTGAACTTAAGCCATCAGAGCAAAGTAAAAAACTATCATTTGGTAATAAGTCCAGGCTTAATGTATCAACCAAAACAAGTTCTTCTTTGCCAAGGCATCTAGTTAATACATGAGCATAAGGGCTGTTTTTTGGATCTAATAATTGCACTCCTCCTTTTTGTTTCATTAGTGCAAGTAGAGTATGATCTGAAGTTAGTAAACTTAGCTTGCCACTTCTAAATAGATAAAGTCTTGAATCACCAACATGTGCAACATAAGCTTTTCTCCCCTGGCATAATAGCATTGTAAGGGTTGTTCCCATTCCCGAGTAGTTTTGCACTGTATTAGCAAGTCTAAAAATTTCTTTGCATGCAATATTAATTTTTTCATTCAAATAAATTTTAGTTTCAGCAGGATTTTTTATAGAAATAAGATCCAGATCTTCTTCAATAGCATTTATTAATACTTCAGCCGCTTTTCTAGATGCGGTCTCGCCAGCTGCATGCCCACCCATCCCATCACAAATAATAAATAATCCAAGATCAGGTCTGTTTACAAGAAAGTCTTCATTATTTTCGCGACTCCTTCCAACATCGGAATATGCATTAGATGCGATTTTCATTTTTGATCTTATTGCTAAATAGACAACAGGCTCATAAAAATAACGGTACACTTTACAGTTAAGTTGAGCTGATTTGTCTGATTTTTGCTATCAGAATTTTACTACTGCCTAAAATAATCTAAAGCGAGCTTAAATTATTTCTCTGACATATTCTAAAAGAAAGTATTTAAAAAACATGCTCAAACATCTGAAAATAAAGAGCTTTTTTTATTTAAAAATCGCCTCTAATCCTAAAAACTTCTGAAAAACTACCGACTTATTATAAATAGTTATACGATATTCAAAAAGTAGTTTCATGGTTGATTCAATTGGAAAATCCGCATTAGCAGCAATTCAACGTGGCTTAGTAAGAGCTGCAAATAGCGCTGAGAGAATAGCAAACCCCTCACTGACAGGGGATTCAAATAACTTGGTTGAAGCCTTTCTAGACCTTGCTCAAGGTAAAAGAGAAGTCCAGGCAGGAAGAAAGCTTAGCGATGTAGATAAAGAACTGAACAAGGCTGTTCTTGATATTTTAGCCTAGGGCTGACAAATTTTGTTAAAAAAGTGACAAAAATTGTTGAGCTACAATTTAGTAAATACCTAGTTTATTGAAATCTCAATAAGTTTTACTTCTAGTGATTTGGCATCAATCTTGGATATGAATAGTGTTAGCCCACACTAGATTTATACGGGGATAATGCAAAAGCGAACACTTTTTAACCTGAATTCAGGTTTTTAGCATTTAAAAATCTAGCTGTGAAACAGCGCCGGCAAAAAATAACTCTAAACGATATGAATTTACTTAATTCTCCTAAGATACGGAGGCTTTCCTTTTTGCGAATTTAAATTTTCATCTAAATACGTATCTGACTTTTCATTACATTTAACCTTAACCTTACCGTACTTATCAGACTCTATACTTGTTTTTTTTACATCTAAGTATTTTAATACTGCAACAGCGTATCCATATGCGGCATCAGAACCCATCCCAGACTCTTCAGCTTCCTCAATCAAAGTCTCCATAAGCTCATTAACTGGAAGTTTTAATT
>JAGRAS010000347.1 GCA_020434465.1 Bdellovibrionales bacterium
AAATAAGCTTCTTAAAAGTTCATTAAAAAATAAAAAGACACATATAACTCGTTTTAAAGGGCTTGGAGAAATGAATCCCAAGACGCTCTGGAATACTACTCTTGACCCAAATAATAGAAATCTCCTTAAAATTCAAATAGATAATGAAAAAAAAGCCTTAAATACTTTTAAAGATATACTGGGAAAAGACGCTAGTGCCCGCTATTCTCTAATCCAAGAAAATGCTCATAGACTTGAACTAGATGTTTAAAAAGTCTACTGTTCCCTAGCTAAAAATGGTTTTATGAATGGAAACAAAAGCTTACCTAAACAAGCTAGTATAGATAGTGTAATGAGTTTACTAGAATAAAAGTTAACTAGGTATTATAAGTAGAATGTTAAGAAAGTGCATACGTAATTTATGACAGATTCCATTAAAGCAGCAGTAGAGAGGAGCGTAGACGTTCTAGGCTGTGAACCTCTATGGCTAAAAGAAGCTACTCCCCCAGAATTTCAAGCTGTACAGCAAGGTGAGGATGGCCCACCAATGATTTTGCTACATGGACTATTTGGGGCAATGTCAAATTGGGATGGAACCCAACCTTTTATGGCTAACTACTCCAAAGCTATAAATTTAAGTTTCCCAATAATTAGCGGACATAGATCAGAAGTAAGAGTTAAATCACTAGCCGCTTATACAGAATATTACATCAGACTTAATAATCTGGCTCCAGTCGTGCTATGCGGAAATTCTTTAGGTGGTCATGTAGCATTGAGACTTTGTTTAACATCCCCAGAATTAGTAGATTGTATGATTCTATCTGGAACTTCAGGTTTATATGAACATACAGTCGATTCATTGCCTGTGCGCCCAAACGAAAAGTTCATTCGTGAGCATATGGCGAAAGTTTTTTTTAACGAAGAACATATTACAGATGAAGCCGTTGCTGAAGTTTTAGGAATTTTATCTGATAGAAAAAATCACCTAAATTTAATTCATGCTGCTAGAAGTGCAAAACGTGACAACCTTGAAAAAGTACTTAATCAAATTAAAGTACCCACCTTATTACTTTGGGGTGAAGACGATGAAGTCACCACTATGAAAGTAGCAAAAGACTTCGAAAGATTAATACCAGATTCACAATTAGTAACAATTAAAAATTGTGGCCATGCACCTATGATCGAGTATCCTGAATGGTTTTCAAATGAAGTTGAGAAGTTTTTAAAAACACAAAGCTCTTTTTATAAAGAAAAAAATGGAAAGAAATGAAGCTAGTAAGTTGCTAAGCACTTATAGCACAATCCCTGATTTCGCGCTTCCCAATGTAAATGGTGAAACAATTGATTCAAGTTACTTAAAAGCAGGTGAAGCAGCTCTTGTAATCTTTACATGCAATCACTGCCCATACGTAATCGGAAGTGAAGATCTTATAATCGAAACTGTAAAACCATTCTTAAAAAAAGGTTTAAGAGTTGTAGCAATTTGTTCTAACGACGCAACTAGCTACCCAGACGATAGTTTTGATAAAATGAAAGAGAAGTCCGAAGCTTTGGGATTACCTTACCCATACTTACATGATGAATCACAAGAAGTTGCTAAATCTTTTGATGCGGCATGTACACCCGAGCTATACCTTTTTAATAAAGACAGTAATTTAGTATGGCACGGAAAACCAAATAATAATCCAAGAGATCCATCTCAAGCTACAGAGAATCATTTAGAAATTGCATTATCTCAGATCTTTAGTGGGCAAACCCCAGAACCGGCTTTTGTTCAGCCTGTTGGGTGCTCAATAAAGTGGAAGTAAGAGTTTGATATTTGATTTTATACGTCGGTGCTCGGTCGATGGAATACTCGCTGTACTTTTAGTACAGCTCCGTTTCCCTCTCTCTGTGCTCCTCGTCTAAAATCAAATCTCAAACTCTTACATAAAAATGGATCTATATTTGATTTTATACCAGGCGCATTTGAAAATGCCGATCAGGCGTTTTTAAATGCTTGCCTGGCCAGCGAGATCTTGGACGCAGTCCAAGTCGAGCGGTAGAGAATAAATATACACCTCGCACAAAATGAACTACAAATACAGTTCTTTTTTCTATTATGCGCCTGGCATATGTTATCTCACTCCGCCTAAGCTAGCTTCGCTAGTCAGGCTCTAATACACCTCTTATTGATTTGCCTTCAGCAAATTCAATTGCGAGGTGTATATACGTCGGTGCTCGGTCGATGGAATACTCGCTGTACTTTTAGTACAGCTCCGTTTCCCTCTCCCTGTGCTCCTCG
>JAGRAS010000348.1 GCA_020434465.1 Bdellovibrionales bacterium
CTCAGTGCTCTAAGTGATATTTCAAATTCATTTGCAAAATGCAGTTGCGTAAACCCTCGTCGTATTCTTTCATTTTTAATCATTTGTCCTAAATTACTGCTATCTTTATGGCTATATAATTGATATGATTATGGTTATTTTAAGAATTTAGAAACCCAGCTTTTAAACCATATCATTATCAAGGTCTCGCAGACACTGTAAGATGTCTACTTGGTAAGATTTAACATAACTTTAACCACTAATTAGGCAACATTGTAGCTTAGCTTTTGCATAACAATATAATAAAAGCGAAGTTAAGATTTTATGATGCAGAGAAAATTTTCAGAAGGAGTGCCTGTGGCGCCAGAATTAGACGAGCATGGACAGCCGCAAAATACTTGGGCAGATGATCTTAGTTTAGCAGTCAAAAAAGACTACCCAAGTCTTGCTGTAATTACTGTTGGCCGGCAAGACATAGCTAATCTTTGTAAAGTGAGGCTTGAAGCAGCTAAAGGTTTAGATCAAAAAGTTGATGTATTAAATTTGTTGCCTGGTCAACCAACTGATAAATTATCAGAAGCTGTTGCTAGCGCTAAAAGCTCTGGTAGAGAAGTTTTTTTAATTTTAGATTATAGACTAAAAGAAAGTTTATTTTCCAAAGCTGCTAAGTTTAGTGCAGAACATGGTATTAAAGGAATTGTTCTAATAGCTTCTTCAGCTGATATTTCTTTTATCGAAAATTATGAAGTTGCTGGAAAACCAACTTGGTTTACCCCTAGAATAGTAAAAGGTAAGGACGTAAGTTCAGTCGCTTCTGAAACGATTGCACAGTTACGTAATCAACAAGTAATCCCAAAAAACTAAACTTTTTGAAAAAAAGCCTGGATGCAACCTAAACGAGCACTGCATCCAGGTGATAGGTTAAATTAGATCCTACAGCGGCATTCCGATGTGTAGATTGTTTACAAAGGTTCCATCTTTTTTAACGTTAGAATGAGCCTTCTATAAAATATGATACTGTACTAGTCAGCTAGTACGGAACTTATTGAATCAACTACATATTCTAGATTTTTCGAATTAAGTGCTGCCAAGCAAATTCTACCGTCATTAGTCATATAAACATGATATTTTGATTTTAAGAGGTTAATTTTGTCTAAATCTAAACCAGTAAGTGAAAACATACCCTTCCCTTTTCTAATATGCTCTAAGGGGAAATCTGGACGTTTAGTTTGAAGTAAATCGCAGAACTTTGCTCTAACATAGTTTATTCTTTCCCTGATCGCGTTTAGTTCTTTATCCCACCTACTCGCCAGCTCGTCTGATGAGAGGATAGTTTCTACAACTTTTCCACCATGTAATGGAGGGTTAGAATAAATAGGCCTAGCGATAGCTAATAAATTTGTTTTAATTTTTTTCGCATCTTCCTCAGAACTACAAACAACATGCAAAGCACCCGCACGTTCGCCATACAAAGTAAAAGTTTTGGAAAATGATTGAGCAGCTAAAAAATTAACATCTTTTTCTATTAAAACGTCTAATCCTAGTCTGTCATCTTCCGTACGGTCTGCAAATCCCTGATAAGCACAGTCTACAACTGGTATTAACTGCTTTGTTTTTAGGCATTCAGCTAATTCAGTCCATTGAGTTTTATTTAAGTCTAAACCAGTTGGGTTATGACAACTTAAATGCAATAAAATAATGCTATGTTTTTTTGCAGAGCTAATTGTAGATAATAAGCTTTCAAATTCAATGCTGTGATCAGCAAAGTTATAATAAGGATAGTTAGATATTGAAAAACCTGCACCAAACTCCTTTCCAAATATTTTTTGATGATTCGGCCAAGTTGGATTAGAAACATATACTTCTTTGTTAGTTGAAGAGTTTTTGAAAAGAAGCTCGGCAGCAATTCTCAGTGCACCAGTTCCACCTGGGGTTTGAATGCTTGCTAGGCAGTTGTTTTTTATTACTGGCGAGTGAGATCCAAATAAAACTTTTGCACTTAATGTGCAATATCCAGGTGAACCACCGATTGAAAGATAGTTCTTTGAGCTTTCTTCAGTTGTTAATTTATTTGCAACATATCTGACAACTTCTTCCTCAAAAATATTGCCATCGTCAGACTGATAAACCCCAGCTCCTAAATTAACTTTGCTTGTACTGGTGTCTGATCTAAACTCTTCAGTTAATCCAAAGATAGGGTCACTTGCTTGTGTAATTGCCGCATCAATAAATCTCATATATCTTTCCAATTGTTAATTTTAATTTGTTTTCTTAAG
>JAGRAS010000349.1 GCA_020434465.1 Bdellovibrionales bacterium
ATTATTTATACTTCCTTTAAAAAGCTCTAGCTCGCAACTAGCTGATACTACTATATTTTTATCTGTAAAATTATATTTCTTCAGGAGATTTTTAAGAAAACTTAAAAGCCTGAGTTCGGCTTAATAACAAACTTTCAGCCTGAGGCTCGACTTCATCACTTTTCAAGAATATGCTAGTTTCGAGATACTTGTGTAATTTTTACTTTTAAAACTCCTAATCAAACTATAAAGATTTAAAGGAAAATATGAATTTACTAGTTACTGGCGGTGCTGGATTTATAGGATCAAATTTCATTCATCACTGGCTCAAAAATCACTCTGATTCAAAAATTGTAAACTTTGACAAACTAACATACGCAGGTAACTTAGAAAATCTTAAAGAAGTTGAAAACAACCCAGCTTATACTTTTATCAAAGGCGATATTTGTGACTCTGAACTTGTTGTTAAAACAATCAAAGACAATAAAATTGATACAATAGTACATTTTGCTGCAGAAACTCATGTGGATAGATCTTTGATGGGAGCAAAAGAATTTCTCAGAACGAACGTTGAAGGCACGTATGCTCTGTTAGAGGCTGCAAGAGATCTAGAAATTTCTAGATTTCACCATATCTCTACGGATGAAGTTTTTGGAGCTATAAATGAGGGCGAAAACTGGAAATTTACTGAATCAACTCCATATAAACCTAGAAACCCCTATTCCGCTTCTAAAGCAGCTTCAGATCACCAAGTAAGAGCATTTTACGAATCTTTTAATTTGCCAATTACAATTACTAACTGCTCAAACAATTATGGCCCCTATTTATTTCCTGAAAAGCTTATATCTTTAGCAATTACTAATTTAATTGAAGGAAAGAAGGTTCCAATTTATGGCAAAGGACTACAGTCTAGAGACTGGCTGTATGTTACCGACCACTGTAAAGCTATCGACTTGGTATTACAAAAGGGCAAAATTGGCGAGACATACTGTGTTGGTGGAATGCATACTGAAGTTACTAACAAAGATGTGGTAAATAAGCTTTGTAGTATTATGGGCAAGGATTTTGACGATAACACTGAATATGTAAGAGATCGACTGGGACATGATTTTAAATATGTGGTTGACTTTTCAAAAATAGAAAAAGAACTTGGTTGGAGTCCTACAGTTGAACTTGATGAAGGTTTAGAAAAAACTGTTAAATGGTATCAAGACAATGAGACTTGGTGGCGCAGGGTGAAAAATAAAGAGTATCAAAATTACTATAAAGAACAGTACAAAGGCAGAGCCGCTTAATTTTTTTTAAGATTCTCCATCATAATCTCTTGATTCGGTTAAAACCTCTCGTGGTTTGGAACCATCCATTGGGCCAACTACTCCCTCTTGCTCCATACAATCTATAATTCTTGCTGCGCGATTATAGCCAATTCTAAAAGCCCTTTGAATCATTGATGTTGAAGCTTGGCCTTTACTTACAACCAAATCTACTGCCTTATCATAAAAAGCATCATACTCAATTTGACCTTCTAAACCGTCAGAATTGTTTTTTTCTTCCTCTAGGGCTTTTTCACAATGCTCGATTATTTTTTGATCATAAACAGGCTTAACACCTTTTTTAAGTTCTTTAATTACTTTTTTTACTTCTAAATCAGAAACAAAAGCTCCATGTAATCTTTTTATATGAATCCCACCTGGCCTTAGGTAAAGCATATCTCCCATACCAAGTAATTTCTCAGCACCTTGTGTATCCAAGATAGTCCTTGAATCAATCCTACTTGAGACTCTAAAAGAAACTCTTGCAGGAAAGTTAGCTTTTATTAGACCTGTAACAACATCTACTGAAGGCCTCTGAGTTGCAACTATTAAATGTAAACCAGCAGCTCTTGCCTTTTGCGCAAGACGAGCAATTAAATCCTCGATATCTTTACCAACTGAAAGCATTAAATCAGCAAGTTCATCAATAACTATTACAAGCTTTGGCAATGGAATAATCTTCTCCTGAAAAATCTCTTCTTGATTATCCAGATCTTCCCTAAGACTATTTTCAGAGACCTCTGTTCCGTCTTCTAACTCGGTTAGAGTTTCAACACCTGCTGGTGCGCTGTTTGGGGAGTCGTCCTCCGGCTCACCTCTTGCTATTCTGTTATAACCATCAATACTTCTAACGCCATATCTTTGCATCAAACGATAACGACGATTCATTTCATTTACTGCCCACTCAAGCACTGCTTTAGCTTGACGAGGGTTTGTAACTACAGGAACTTTAAG
>JAGRAS010000034.1 GCA_020434465.1 Bdellovibrionales bacterium
TAAAAGATTTTATTATAGACTTTTTAAACTCATCTAACAGCCATTCCCAAGTAGCAAGTAAAACTAAAAACCCGCTAAATAATGATGTAACAGTTGCAATTTCAGTAGATTGATGAACAGAACCATCCTCGCGCAACTGGTTCATACGCCTATCAGTAGGCATCTCTGTTCTTTCTTCTGGTGCTGAGTTCTCGCTCACTCAATCTTTCCTAATTAAATCTCAATACGACTTGCGTAGCTTTAGCCTGTGGACAAAAATCCAATAAAGATAAAAGCAATACTCGTGCCTTAATTTAGACTAGGCATTTAGCCTTAACCTATTGTTTTTACATGTATTTTTTGAGATAGTTTCAGCTACTGCGTCACCAATTCTAGAATCATGTCGGTATTATGACTCAAAAGCTATTTTAGAAAGCTAATCTTAGTATCAGAATTTGCAGATTCAATAACATCAACAATTGCAGGTTCCACTTTATGAAATTGACGGTCAATATATTTAGCTAATTCTGGTAAACTCAAGGAAGTTAAAACCAGACCAATTCCGATTGTCAAAGGAAAACTCACAATAAAAATATTCACTGTTGGCACTGCCTTTGTAACCAATCCCATTACAAACTGTGTTAAAAGCAAGGCAACTATTACTGGTGCTGAAACCATAGCAGCAATTGTAAAAATATTTGAACTACTAGAAATAATTATATCTAGTGCTCGCCCATTAAAAAGAAAAGTACCAGGAATTAAATTCGTTCCAAGTCCTGTCGCAGCGTGAATTATCACATAGTGCCCCCCCAAAATAAGGAACATTATTACTACTAATTCTCCTAAAATCCGTGAAATACTGGACACATTAGTGCCTAAAGTAGGATCTAATAGCTGAGCAGCGCCTAAGCCCATAGTTGCACTAGATAACTGTCCTGCTGTTTGAACACCATCTATAATCATTCGAGGAATAATGCCTAGTGCAGCACCAAAAGCAATTTCGCTAAATCCTTGACCTATTAAGCCAACCCAATTTTCTGGAAAAACAGCCGTTGGACTTGAAAAAGTTGCAGCCATCGATATCGCAAGAATTGCTGGTGTACGTAACATCATACCACGAGCTCCACCGCTAATCCCTGGAAGCAAAAGAAACAAACCTGTGAATCTCAACACTAAAAGAAAAAAAGTCCAAACTAAATCTAATTTGTTTAAAATCTCTATTGGAAATTTTAATAAATCAAAATCCATTTTAGAACTTAAAAAGTACCAATGTTTGCTATCTCACCATAGATCCAAGTTGTAAAGCTGGCAATTTTATTGATCATAAAATGACCAAACAATAGTAAGCCAACAACTGTTGCCCCAATTTTTGGGATAAACGCAAGAGCAGCGTCATTGATTTGAGTTGCGGCTTGAAAAATACTGACAGCTAAACCTGCTACTAATCCTAAAGCTAAAATTGGTGCAGAAACCATAATAGCTGTTTCAATTCCAAACTGTCCAAGCCTTAAAAAATCATCTATTCCCATTTATTTCCTCAAGTATGATATGTTTTTACTAATGATCCAATGATTAAATGCCACCCATCCACAACTACAAAAAGCATTAACTTAAGTGGCAATGAAATTACTACTGGTGGTAATGTAATCATACTCATTGAAGTTAGTATTGAAGACACAACCATATCTAAAATTAAAAACGGTAAGGCAATTAAGAAACCAATTTGAAAAGCTGTATTTAATTCGCTCAAAACAAATGCAGGTACAGCCACATAGAAAGGTACATCTTCCGGCTCTTCAGGAAACTCAGATTTAGTTACTTCCAAGAATAACGCTAAATCTTTTTCTCTCGAATGAGTTATTAAGAATTTCTTGATTGGCACAGAAGCTTCTTTCAGCGCCTCTTCCTGTGCCATTTGCCCTTCCACAAATGGTTTAATACCTTTTTCATAGGATGAAGTAACTACTGGATTCATAATTGCGAAAGTAAGAAATAATGCCAAGCCTGTAATTACCGTGTTTGGTGGCATAGACTGCGTTCCCAACGCTGTTCGTGTCATGCCTAAAACAACTGAAATCCTAGTAAATGAAGTCATCGTAAGAATAACTGCTGGAGCAAAAGAAATAGCAGAAATTAAGATCATCATCTTCATCAATGATGAAACACTTCCATCAGTAGCTAACTGACTACCACCAATATTTATTGAAAGATCCGGCAAAGGACCTTGATCTGCTGCCAAGGCAAATTCAGGAATAACAAGTAAACAAAGTATTCCAAAAATTAGGTAATAGATATGTCTTGATTCTTTGCGCATGCTTCCTGTAGATCAAAATCAAAATTTTCTTTAGCAGTTATTTTTGGTGCCTCACCAGCAAAAACAACATTTTCTCCACCAACAGCAACTAGCTGTGGCTTACCACACACTTCAACTAAAACAAGAGATGTTTTAGTTGTTAAGGAAAATCTCTCAATAAGTTTAATTTTACCCTGATTTAGAGATCCTTTTTTTGTACAAAATCTTCTATAGAGGCCCGAGCCAAAAATTAACACTCCAAGGCAAAGTGCCAAGCCTGATATCATCTTACCGCCAGATGCAATTAGAGAGTTCTCTTCTGAACCGCTCCATTTTGAAAATGAGGGCTTTCCCCCATTCTCTAAATTTTGCTCATGAAGCTCTCTAACTTGCTCAAGCTTAGTTTTCTCTGATGTTGGCTCTACTGGTAAGGCAAAGCAAACCTCAGAGATAAGCATTAGCAGTAATAAAGAACCAAAAAAACTTCTTAGCTTCTTCATCTTTACCTATTTAGCTGCCCCTAATGCAGCAGGGTTTGGCCCTAAAGCTTCAACTCTAGCTTGAGTAGAAATAATTTCTGTTAAACGAACTCCAAATTTTTCGTTTATGATTACAGCTTCTCCTCTAGCCACTTGCTTTCCATTGATGTAAACATCAAGGGGTTCACCAGCAAGTTTTTCAAGTTCAACAACTGAACCTTGCCCAAGTTGCAATAAATCCTGAATTGTCATTTTTGCACGACCTACCTCTACAGTTACTTGTAAGGTAACGTCCATTATGAAACCAAGATTTGCTGAGCCTCCTGCAGGAGCTGCAGCTTGTTTTGCTGCAACAGCAACACCTTCTGCTGCTGCCGCTACGTTTTCAAGCTCTTCGCCAACATCTGCAGCATCAGCTGCTTCAGTTGCATTCCCTGCATCGGCTGCTTCTACTTCATTATTTTCTTCATCCGCCATTTCGCAGTATCTCCTGTCTGTTGCGATAGTTAATTAAATCTTCTTTAGGTATTGGGCGAGTAATCCTCAATGCTCTGTTACCACGATAACTTCCCACATACCCATAAAACTTTGGTGCACCTTCAATCATAACCATTGCTTCTTCAGATGGATTTGTATCCAAAGTAACAGTGTCGCCCTCTTTTAAACTTAAAAAATCACTAGTGCTAATTGCCCCTCTTGCTAATTCAACAGAAACATCAGCCATTGTTTGCTTAACATTCATCTCCATTCTGCGAATTACACCAGTATCCACTTCAAGTCTTGTTGATTGAAACCCAGTTGCTAGTTTTCCTCGCAATGGTTCTATTGTTGAATATGGAGTACAAAGTGTGAGTGTTGTACTTTCTTGCTCAAGCTCAACTTCAATTGTAACAATAATAACTACGTCCGTTGGTGGTACAATTGCAATCGCTAATGGGTTAAACTCAGATCTTACATAAACAAAGTCTACACCATGAATTGGAGCCCAAGCATCTTTAAGAACATCAAGCGCCATCATTACAACTTTACCAATTAAGCGTGTTTCAATTGGAGTATATTCACGGCCTTCAATTTTTACTCTTCCCTGGCCACTTCCCCCGAATAAGCTGTCTACGATTCCGAAAACCAATGGTGAAGAAACAACCATTAGTGCATATCCAGACAATGGTGGCATTCTGAAAATATGTAATGATGACGGAAGCGGGAGTTTTTTCATAAAAAGTCCAAACTTCATCGTTTCAATAGTTCCGACGTTAGCGAAACAAGTACGCCCTAAGAATTTTGAAAGTGAAGTTCTAAACTGCCTTGCAAAACGGTCATGAATAAGCTCCATGGTTGGCATTCGACCACGGATAATTCTCTCTTGGTTTGCAAGATCAAACTTTTTCGCTTGAGGGGCATTATCATTCTGCTCAATACCTTCCTCTTCGATATCTCCTTCAGATAAACCTCTAAGTAGGGAGTTGATTTCGTCTTGTGTTAATACCTGGTTCATTCTTTATTCCCTCAAACTACTGAATTACAAATTGTGTAAAATAAACGTTCTTAATCACAACTTTTTTCATTGTTTCATTAACAACATCTTTAATATCATCTTTAAGATTTTCTTTTGCCTGCTCCCCAGTCAAATCTTCTACAGTTCTAGTTGTCAAAAGAGTAATCAGACTGTCCCTAACAGGAACTAAAGTGGCATAAAATCTTCTAGGAATATCTCGGGTATTAAATTCTAATTGAATTTGTAAGCGGATGTATCTGTCTCCTGAAATATTGACAACAAAAGTCTCAAGCGGGTAAATTGCTCCTAGTACCTCTTCATCTTCCCCGAACTCTTCCTCTTCTTCAAATCCTTCAACTACAAACTTATGCTCATTTGCAGCAGCTGCAGGATCTAAATGTGTTTCTTTTGGTTTTGGTTTTAAACTTAGATAAAGCACAGGTGCTCCGATAGCTAACACTAAAACTAGAACTCCACCGATTATCAGCAGCAATGTAGTTTTACTTTTTTTAGCAGAACCTTCAGCCGCATTAGCATCAGCTTGATCTTTTTCTGCTTCTTTTTTGTCTTCTTCAGCCATCTATCTACTTTCTAAATTTTAATTTTCCCAACCAATGCTTCACTCTTCCCTGCTTGATTTAGTAACGAGCAATGTGGTCCTAGTGGTCTTACCTCTAAAAGTGCTTTAGGTATTCCCGCGTCAAATAATTGACTACTAACAAACAAAGCTCTGCCTATTGATTTGAACCAAGATACCTCGGTTGCATAACCTCCAAGCCCTCCACAGACCTCAAGTCTGACTGGAGAAAGTACGTCTTTCCGAGTAGTTAGAACTTGTCTCAGACGTTTTTTTGCATCTTGAGTCAGCTCATCAGCCTCAGTATTAAAGTCAATTTCCCTAAGGCCAATCTCTCGAACTTCTGTTCTGTATGGATAAGTTGCAATCTTAGTGCCAGACAGAACAAAAATCTCTGCTTGTCTTTGATGTTCTACTACTTCAGCAGGATTCTTAGGAGTTAACGTTGTTTTATCAGTATCTTCAGTTGCTCCCTTACCACTAATCGCAATCGTCATAACAAAAAAAGTTAAAAGCAGTGTCAAAAGATCGCCAAAACTAACCAGCCATAATTTACTTTGAATTGAAAAAACAGGGGTTTTATCGTTGAGACTAGACATCCTTAGCCTCCGTATACTTAGATAGAAAAAAATGAATTTGTCCCTCAGAAAGTCGTGGAACAGTGTAAATATTAATTGCCTCTTTAGGAATTCCAATCTTCTCAAAATGCTTATGCAATGCTACAGCCCTAGCAATTGCCAATTCTTCACTACTCATTGAGTGACTTGGCTCGCTAGCTCCAATTTTAATTTCAATTCCTACATCATGAGAGCTTAGTAACATTTCTAAAGCACCAATCCCATCAGAAGAAAAATCGATCTTTCCTGCTACAAATACTTTATCAAAGACAAGAGCTGTAGAGTCTGGGCTTATTTGACTTTCAGCACTATTTTCCGGATTATTATTTTTGATTTTTTCGCGAGTAACTGAGCCAAGCACAAAACAAAGAACAATCAACATCAAAGAAATATACTGCAAACTAAAAGAATATGAGTTTGTTCCTCTTCCTTCAGATGATTTCTGATTTTCAATTTTCATTAGATATCATTACCAATTGGTAAAAATCCCTGTAGTTTTTGTTCAACTACAATTGGATTTTCTTGTTTGCCAAGAGACAAAACCCCTTCAATTGTAACTGCTTTAACAAGATTCTCTTCTTCTTGCTTATTTTTTAGTTTTCCTGATATTGGTAGAAATACTAAATTTGCTAAAATAGCCCCATAAAATGTAGTAATTAATGCTGTTGCCATTGCAGGACCAACCAAAGCAGGATTATCCAAGGAACCTAACATTTGAATTAATCCAATTAATGTTCCAATCAATCCCATCGCAGGTGCATAATTGCCCATTGTTTCAAACACCTGAATTGCTCGATTAGCTCTATCATTTGCAGTGCGTATTTCTGTTTCTAGAATACGTCTAACATCATCATGCGCTTGACCATCGACTGTTAGTTCAAAAGCTAGCCTTAGAAACGGATCTTCTGTGGTTTTTGCATGTCTTTCTAAAACCAAAAGTCCTTCTTGTCTTATAGCATTAGCCAGCTGTACTATTTGCTCAATCCTTTCTGCCGGATGATATTCTTTTATAAACAAAACTCTTCGTACGCCAAAAATACACTTTTGAATATCATTAGTAGAAAAATGTACTAGTGTAGCGCCAACAGTACCTCCAATAACTATTAGAAAACAAGGCAAATTGATGAAATTAAGAATAGCTCCACCAAAAAAAACACCCAATCCAATTAGTGTAAATGCAAGCAATGCACCGCCAACTACTCCTCGGTCAACTTCATATTCTTCACCGTAACTAGCTGTTGACCAATCAATGTTTTTAGAAAAATTCATTATTTTCTCCAATTCTAAAGCAAACTTATCAGATTGAGCATGTGCAATAGCCCCTTTGAGCCAAGTTAACGCAACAACCCATAAGGATATAAAGCAATGCTTGTGCCAGCCCAGTAAATTTTTGTTAATATAGATTTCAATTACTTACAGATATAAAACTAAAAATTTAGCTTTTTAACGTCATTTTTTTGACAAGCAAATTTATGTAAACCTCAGCACCTTTTGAATTTAATATTTCATCTTAAACATAGTGAAAATTTTTCAAAGGCGTAAGAAATGGAGTTACAAGAAAACATTTCAAGTCAGTGGTTAATTCATGAATCTAAACCATTCCCTGCTGGCTGTAGAAATAAGAAAATTGCAGATACAAATTTAACTCTTCTTGAATCTGACATTGCTGCAAATATTCTTACTTTCATCAATACTAACGGTAAGCTAGTTGGTAGAAGACGAGCTGAATTAGAATGTCAAGTGGAATTACTTACGGACTCAATTCTGGATCTTACCGAGGAAGCTAGATCATATTTTGATGAACTTAGGGAAATCGCTTCAATTGTGCTGACCAACTCTAACGATTAAGAAAAAAAATACAGGCCGCTAGAACTGCAAGGATTGGCAAAACATAACCAAAAAAAATCAAAATATAATCAAAAAAACTTTTACCTTGCTCATTTAACATGTCCTCAACCGAATTCTGTGCATATGCTCCAGTTCGAGGTCTACCTTCAGGTATCCATCTTGGATCTTCACTTTCATTATCATCAGGAGTTCTGGATGGAAAACTATTAGCTGCCTTTCCTGTTCCTTGCTTCGAATTATCAACGCTTGTAAGATCTTTTTTATCCATACTCACCGAAAGGAAATTGAAAATGTCCCTCACTATAAACTCAGTTGGTCTTGAGCTCAAGACTTAAACTAGTTTTTGCAGTTCTCAAATTCTTTTCAAAATGAATTGTAGTAGATTTCTAACACCTCGATTGTTGTTATTTTAATTCCAAATGATATGATACCTCTGCTATGAGCTTAAAAAAACTAACACAAAAAATCATAGATTTTCGGGATGAGCGAAATTGGAAACAATTTCATACGCCTAAAGATTTAGGCCTTTCCTTACTTTGTGAGGCGGCGGAATTAGTTGAACATTTTAAATGGGCAAAAGACTCTGAAATTTTAGCTAATTGTAATAAAGAAGAAATTGCTGATGAGTTAGCTGATGTTTTAGCCTGTATTTTACTAATATCCCACGAATTTCAAATTGATCTAGAATCTCATTTTGATACGAAAATTAAAAAGAATGAAGCAAAATACCCTGCTCCTGAATTCAAAGGAAAATTTAAAAACTAGTAAATTTATCGTTTATTTCTTTGATTATTTCCTCAATATTAAGCAATTTACTCTCAGAGCTATTTCTTAGTTTAAACTCGACCTTACTTTCTTTCATAGTACGCTTACTTACCGTTAATCGAATTGGAATTCCTATTAAGTCAGCATCACTAAACTTTTCACCTGCCCTAAGATCACGATCATCAAACAAAACTTCAATTTTTTCAGCTAGCAATCTCTTATAAATTTCTTCTGCATATTCTTTTTGTGCACTTTCTTCTAGGTTTAAACCCACTAAATGCACTTGATATGGGGCAATATTAGCTGGCCAAATTATCCCGTGTTCATCATGATTTTGTTCTATTGCTGCTGCTGCAATCCTGCTAACACCAATACCATAGCAGCCCATAACAATATACTGGGATTTGCCATCTCGATCTAAATATTCACAAGAAAGATTCTTGGAATATTTGGTTCCTAGTTTAAAAATATGTCCTACTTCAATTCCCTTAGTCTCAACTAAAGATCCAGCTTCACAACGTGGGCATTTATCCCCCGCACTTGAAAGTTTAAAATCGCCAAACTCAGGGATAGGAAAATCTCGATTGAAGTTTACATTTATATTATGATAATTGGTTTGGTTTGCTCCACATTCAAAATTTATTCGATTATTTGTATAGTGATCAGCAAGCACTCTAACATTCTTAGGTAAGCCAACAGGCCCTGCATAACCAACTTCAGCACCAGTTATTTCTTTAATTTTTTCTGCGCTTGCAAGTGCCAAACTTGCACAATTTAAATGATTTAAAACTTTTATTTCATTTACATCACAATCTCCACGAACCATGACAGCAACAAACTGATCATCCGCTTCATAAAATAAAGTTTTTGTAGTTTTCCAAATTGGTATTTTAAGATACTCAGCCAGGGGCTCAACACCAATCAAACCTTCACCAAAAACAGCCTCCATCGGTTTTTGCTCTTCATCTTGTGGATACTCATTTAATTTTGATTGAGCACGTTCTTGATTGGCAGCATAATCACAATGGTCACAGTGAATAACCGTATCTTCCCCTGTATCAGTAATAACCATGAATTCTTCACTACCCGATCCTCCTATTGCACCAGAATCTGCTTCAACAGAACGATACTCAAAGCCGATCCGCTTACAAATCGCATGATAAGCTTGTCGCATATCTTCGTAGGACTTATCCAAACCAGCTTGATCAGTATCAAAGCTATAAGCATCTTTCATGATAAATTCACGAGCTCTGATCAAACCAAATCTTGGTCTAATCTCATCGCGAAACTTTGTCTGAATTTGATATAAAGATTTTGGCAAATCCTTATAAGAAGAAACTTCTTTGCGAACTATATCAGTAATAACTTCCTCGTGTGTTGGCCCAAGACAAACCATACTTCCCCTGCGATCCTCAAAGGCAAACATAATACCATCGACTGAAGTGTAACGCTCCCATCTCTCAGACTCTTTCCACAAATCAGCAGGTTGAACAGCAGGCATTAGTAACTCTTGAGAGCCAGCAGCATTCATTTCTTCTCTAACTATTTGAGATATCTTAGTGAGCGTACGATAAAGTAAAGGCAAATAACTATAAACTCCAGCAGATAATTGCTTAATAAATCCAGCCCTCACCATCAAACGATGCGCTGCTGTTTGCGCATCCTTCGGGTCTTCCTTAATTGTTCTGCCAAGGAGCTTGCTTTGTCTCATAATGCGAGATTATGCAACATCTCCTACAATAAATAAAGTATGCTTTTATACACCTCGCACTTGAATTTGCCGGAGGCAAATTGATAAGAGGGCTATCGAGCCTGGTTAGCGAAGCTAGCTTAGGCTTAAATGGGATAACATATACCCAGCGACATCTGGTTTTACTGTTAAGTTTTGGACTGCATCCAAGATCTCGCTGGCCAGGCAAGCTTTTGATAAGATTCTTACGAAAAAAAATTTAAGCGCTAAATGAAATGTCTGCTGTTAAGGATTAAAATTAATACTTAACAACATAACCATCAGGTTGATATTGAGTTGTTTGTAATAAATCATCTGAAGAATAGTCACCCTGCCCAAAACCCATACGTCTAGCTTTAGTAACTTGCATCCAATCAAACACTGCGAGAATTACAAACCAAGATACTGCAAAAACACAAATTCCAATTACCAGAGAAACAATCGAGTTTCCACTATCATTTTTGAACATAAAACCTTTTGTACTTTTTTAAACAGTTT
>JAGRAS010000350.1 GCA_020434465.1 Bdellovibrionales bacterium
TTGTCAGTACGGACACGTGGAGAGATAGACGAAAAATAGTATCTGGCGAGCGTTTGATTCGAAATTCGACCTCGGAAGCTAATTCGGCTATAAACTAAGTTTCGTAAGGCGACGTAGCTCAGCTGGTTAGAGCGCGGAACTCATAATTCCGAGGTCGGTGGTTCAAGTCCACCCGTCTCTACCATTTTTATCTTTTCTTAATTTAACGCCTTGAAATCTTTATCATTCATCTCTATCTATAGTGTATGCAATTTCAAGATTACTATAAAACACTTGGTGTTGATAAGAAGGCCACGGAAAGTGAAATTAAAAAAGCTTATAAAAAGCTTGCAAGAAAGTTTCACCCCGATGTTAACAAAGATCCTGGTGCTGAAGATCAGTTTAAAAAAATTACAGAAGCTTACGAAGTTTTAAAAGATCCTGAAAAGCGTTCGCAATATGACATGCTTGGAAGTAACTATCGTCAAGGCCAAGACTTTAGGCCTCCACCTGGGTGGGAGCAACAGTTTAGGTCAGGAGCTGGCGGAGGTTTTGGCTTTCAGAGTGCTGGGGGCTTTAGTGATTTTTTTGAAATGTTTTTTGGTGGATCTCAAGGTGCATCTCCATTTGGAGCAGGTTTTGCTGGTGCTGGCAGGCCCCAGGCTCAAAAGGGAAGTGATTATGAATCGCAAATTGAGCTTAGTATTGATGATTTATATCATGGTGGTTCTAGAGAAGTTGGTTTTTTGGTAAGCGAGCGCGGGTCTAATGGTGTGCCGCAACAAAAGAAAAAAAGTTATCGGGTTCAAATACCACCTGGAACAACTCAAGACTCTGTAATTCGTTTAAGCGGTCAAGGTGAGCCTGGCCGTTCAGGAGGAAAAGCAGGTGACTTAAAATTAAAAGTTAAGATAATAAAAAATGAGAATTTTAAGTTAAAAGGTACAGATTTAGAAACTACACTCAAAGTAGCTCCTTGGGAGGCTGCTTTAGGATCTAAAGTTGCAGTAAAAACACCTAAAGGGGATGTAAATCTTAATATCCCGGCTGGTACACAAAGTGGAAAAAAGCTTCGTCTAAAAGGTCTTGGTGTTAAAAAAACTAAAACTGATAATGGAGACTTGTATGTAAAAGTCGAAATACTTGTTCCTGATAAGCTTTCTTCAGAAGAAGAAAAGTTATTTAAGCAACTAGCTGAAATCTCAGAGTTTAATCCTAGAAGCTAGACTGGAAATTTTTATGTTTCGTACTTATCTATAAGTATGAGGGAAGAACATGGATATAAATAAATTTACACATAAAGCTCAAGAGGCGGTAACAGAAGCTCAGAAAAAAGCAGTTATGTTTGGCCATCAGGAAGTAGATTCTGAGCATTTATTAAGTTCATTAATCAATCAAGAGGGTGGCATTGTTCCTCGTTTGTTTGAAAAATCAAAAATAGACCTTCTTAAGTTTAATTCTGAATTAGATGAATTATTAAAGAAAAGGCCAAAGATTAGTGGGGCTGGTTATGACCCAAGCAAAGTTTTTATAACACAAAGATTAAACCGTGCATTGATTTTAGCTGAAGAAGAAGCAAAGCGCCTTAAGGATGAGTATGTATCAGTTGAACATATTGCAATAGCTATAATAAAAGAAGCTGATAAAACAGATTTAGGAAAGCTTTTTAAAAAATATGGTATCGACAATAATCTTATTTTAAATGCTTTAACAGAATTAAGAGGTAATCAAAGAGTTCAAAGCGCTGACCCTGAAGCTAGCTACGAAGCTTTATCTCGTTATGGGAGAGATTTAGTTGAAGATGTTAAGAAAGGTAAGATTGATCCAGTAATAGGTCGTGATAGCGAGATTCGTCGCGTTATTAGAATTCTTTCAAGGAAAACAAAAAACAATCCAGTACTTATCGGTCATCCTGGCGTAGGCAAAACTGCAATTGTTGAAGGTCTTGCGCAAAGGATTGTTAGAGGTGACGTTCCTGAAGGTTTAAAGAACAAAACTGTTTTTGCCCTTGATATGGGCGCCTTAGTAGCAGGAGCAAAATATCGCGGTGAGTTTGAGGAGAGGTTAAAAGCAGTTCTTAATGAGATTAAAAGTTCAAATGGGCAAATTCTTTTATTTATAGATGAGCTGCACTTAATTGTTGGGGCTGGAAAAACTGATGGCGCTATGGATGCTGGCAATTTGCTGAAACCAATGCTTGCGAGGGGAGAGTTACACTGTATTGGTGCAACGACTTTAGATGAGTATCGAAAGT
>JAGRAS010000351.1 GCA_020434465.1 Bdellovibrionales bacterium
TGATTTTTTCTTTTAAAACCCTTAACCATTCTTGCCCTGTGGTTCCACTAGGCAGGCCAACTTGAACTATATTTCCTGCTTTTAAGTTTGGCATTTGCTCAGGACTGGGGTAAGACTCAATATCGTTTTCTAGAAAAAGCTCATAGAAACTTACGCCTTCTCGATTAGCGAGCGATTTTGCAGTTCCATTGCCACTATGAATATCTAAATCAACAACAGCTGTTTTTTTAGCAAATTTCTTATATGCGTAAAGTGCTGCGATAGCTGCATTTGAAAAGATACAGTAGCCCATTGCTTTTTCAGGTTCAGCATGATGACCAGCAGAACGCACAGCAATAAAAGCTCTATCAAGTGAACCCTCGATAATTGAATTAACAGCTAGTATCCCTGCACCTGCAGCCGTTGAGGCAGCAGCATATGTTCCTGGATAAATTAAAACTTCATCACCAAACTCTTGGGGCTTTCCTGTTTCTTTTGATTTTTCAACGACTAGCCTAAGTTTTTGAAGATATTCACGTGTGTGCACTTCAAGCAAATCCTTAATATCAGCTTCTGGAGCAGATAAATTTACTACTGCTAATCTTGAGTTTCTAATTGCACCTAGCACAGCTGGTAAGCGGAAACGCCTCTCAAACCCAAGCGCTTGTTTACCATGGAACTTTGCTTCCTTTAAATTATTAACTATTAATAATTCTCTCATAATAAAAATAAAAAAAGAGACAACTCCATAAAAGGATTGATGAATTTAACACAAATAATTTCAGCTCCAGCTAATTGCTTTGAGTATTGAGCTAGAGTAAAATTACATCAATTCCAAACTATACCACTTTTTAATTACTTAAAATATAGACTCAATATGATACGCGGAAAAAATGTCTTGTTGCGTGCGCTAGAAAAAGAAGACCTTGCTTTTTTGCATGAGCTCCATAATAGCCAAGAAACTATGAATTATTTTTTTGAAGAGCCTTACGAAACCTATCGTGAGTTAGAAGATTTATTTGAAAAACATATTCACAATCAAACTGAACGTAGGTTTGTTATAGAAGAAAGATCGACTTCAAAGCCAGTTGGAGTTTTAAGTTTAATTGAAATCGATGAGATTAATAGACGTTGCGAAATTGATATTATTATAGAAAATTCTCATCAAGGAAAAGGTTACGGCAAGCAAGGTTTTGTACTTGGTGTAAAATACGCTTTTGATATTTTAAATCTATATAAAGTATACTTATTGCTTGCTCCAAGCAATTTTAGAGGAATGAAAATCTACGAATACATTGGCTTTACACATGAATGTAGACTTAGAAATGAATACTACATTAATGGTGAATACGTGGATGTAGTTAGAATGTGTATTTTTGATTATGAATGGCGTCAAGCAAGGCTTCGCCTTCAAAATGATATAGGATTTTCAAACGACTCACTAAAAGGTGAAGTACTTAAACAGGAAAAACAAGAAGAATTAATAGTTACCTAAATTCTAACCAACTTGTGCTTCTTTAAATTTACTTGCTTCAAACTGATTACCTTTTAGAATTTCAGCTACTATTTGACCTGCAACTAGCGCATTATTCTTAAGCTCAGGCATCTTATTTGTTAAGGTAGACTTAATAGCAGCTCTATCCTGCCATGCTTTCATTATAGCTTGAGCAATTTTTTCTTTGCCAAAATTATCAAAATTGTAAATATGCTGTTCAATACCAAGTTGTTCAAAGTAAAACGTGCATTTTGGTTGATAAGCTAGCCCAGCAATTGGCGCTAGGGCAGAAGAACCTAAAATCATTGCATGCAGACGCATTCCAAAAAGCAAGCTTACTCTACTTAAAACCCCTTTAATCTCAACATGATTATATTTTTTATTATCAATAATTGAGATTTGTTTTTTAGAGTGAATTTTTGAAGCTAACTCTTGAGTCATTGCCAAATCATGATGTTGAGTTGAGACAAATAAAAGCGGTACTTGTAATTCCTGAATACATGAATTAATCGCCTCAGCAAAAACATTTATAAAATCAGCTTTTGTAAGCTTACCTTTTTCTTCGCTTGCCCAAGTGTCTAAATATTGATTGATATTTATAGCCAGAATATCTTGAGAACCATCTAGCGAGAGCTCGCTTAAGATTTCATCTACTCTTGATTCGTCTGATTGTGGGCAATTAAGCGCTGCATCAGCAGTCAAAATGCAATGTGAATCTTTTGCACCAATATCATGAATAACTTTTAAAGAACCTTC
>JAGRAS010000352.1 GCA_020434465.1 Bdellovibrionales bacterium
AGCATTACACGTAGGACAAAATAAAATTGAGTGTCAATACTGTCATACTGGAGTTGAAAAAAGCCGTCATGCAAGTATTCCTGGTACTCAAATTTGTATGAATTGTCATAAGTATGTTCAAGAAGGTCCAAAATATGGTAAAGATGAAATCAAAAAGATATATGACTATTCAGGTTGGGATCCTGACAAAGGAGCATTTGTAAAAGCACCTAAAAATATTGAATGGGTACAAATTCATAATTTACCTGACCACGTTTATTTCAACCACTCACAACACGTAAAAGTGGGTAAAATTGAATGCCAAACTTGTCATGGTAAAATTGAAGAGATGGAAACTGTTGAACAATTCGCTCCATTATCTATGGGCTGGTGTATCAACTGTCATAGAGAAACAAAAGTTCAGTTTGCTGACAATAATTATTATTCAGTATTTGAAAAATATCACGACGAGATTA
Source organism: Bdellovibrionales bacterium (assembly GCA_020434465.1). Next base: position 456 of record JAGRAS010000352.1, read on the forward strand.
AGAAAGGCAAGAGAGCTGGAGTTACTGTTGAAGATATAGGTGGAACTGAATGTCAAAAATGTCACTATTAAAATTAAAGAACCTTATTAATTTCTATATATAATGAGTAATAAAAAGTATTGGACTAGTTTAGATGAGTTAAATCAAACACCTGCTTATTTTGAGCAAGCTAACCAAGAATTTAGTTTAGTTGAAGATGCTACTGAAAGCATTGAAAATAAAGAACCCAACAGAAGAGATTTCTTAAAAGCTATGGGATTCAGCGTTTCAGTTGCTGCTGTTGCGTCTGCATGTCAGATTCCTGTTAAAAATGCAATTCCTTACACATTTGATTTAAGAAACCAAATGCCGGAAGTAGTTCCTGGTGTTGCTGAGTTTTTTGCAACAACCTATTATGGTTCTGCTGATTTTAACAGTATCTTAGTTAAAACAAGAGAAGGAAGACCTATTAAAGTAGAAGGAAATCCATCTGCAAAATTTTTCGGAGGAACAAGTGCAAGAGCTCAAGCTGCTGTATTAGATTTGTATGACGTTACAAGATTACATAATCCTGTAAAAGCGAATAAAAAAATTGATTGGAAAAAAGCAGATGCTGAAATCATTAAAAAATTAGATGAGTTAAAAGCTTCTGGTCAAAAAGTAGTCGTAGTAACGAATACAATATTATCTACTATCACTAAAAAAGCAATAGAGCAATTAAAAACAACTTACGCAAATGTTAGTGTAGTTGCTTATGACCCAATTTCACAATATGCTATCAGAAAAGCAAGTGGCGGAATTATTCCAGCTTACCAATTTGATAAAGCAGATGTAATTGTTGGTTTTAACTGTGATTTCTTAGGTACTTGGATGAATGGAACTGAAAATGCTGCTAAATATGTAACTAAGAGAGTTCCTACGCCAGAAAATCCAACGATGTCTCGCCACCATCAATTTCAATCTTCAATGAGTTTGACTGGTGCAAGTGCAGATTATAAATATCCTATTAAACCATCTGAAGAAAAACAAGTTCTAATTAATTTATATACTAAGTTAGGTGGTTCTGTTTCTGGTGCAAAGGATTTTAGTAATAAAGAATTAAATACAGGAATAGATAAAGTTGCGAAAGAATTAGTCGCAGCTAAAGGAAAAAGTATTGTAGTTTCAGGTACAAATGATGTTGAAATTCAATCTTTAGTGAATGCAATCAATGCTACTTTATCTAACTTTGGTGCAACTATTGATACTTCAAATACTTTAAATTTCAAGCAAGGTAATGATGAAGCATTAGCAACTTTAGCATCAGAATTAAAAAATGGTGCATATAAAGGTATTATCTTAGTTGGTGCTAATCCAGTTTATGATACAGTTTATGCTGAAACTTTTAAAAATGCTTTACAAAAAGCAGATTTAAGTATTTCTACAGCTGATAGAGTAGATGAATCTGCTCAATATTGTCAATATGTTGCTCCAAATTCACATTTATTAGAATCTTGGGATGTTATTGAACCTAGAACAAACGTTTATGGTTTTGTGCAACCAACAATTACAGCTTTATTTGATACAAGACAAGAAAGTGCTTCTATCTTAACTTGGGCAGGAAATGTTAATGTTGCTATAGATTCTCTAGTTCAAGCTGAAATTGCTTCAGTAAGTGGCTTGTCTTATTCTGAGGCCTTACAAGCTGGTTTTGTAGATAAAACTTCAGGAATTGGAGCTAGTGCTTTGCCTGGAATCAGTACAATAACAACTCCAACGCAACCAAAAGGTATGGAGTTATT
>JAGRAS010000353.1 GCA_020434465.1 Bdellovibrionales bacterium
CAAAAAAAGCATCACAACAAGCTGCTGCATTAGAAGCTTTAAAATTATTAACGTCAGAAGATAATATCGATAATATGTTTTCTTTACCTAAAAAGGTTAAGATATGAGCGAATTAAAAGTGAATAAAATTCCTGTTATTGCAATTGTTGGCAGAACAAATGTTGGCAAATCTACACTTTTTAATCTGATCACAGGAAAAAGACTTTCGATTGTAAAAGATTCTCCTGGTGTTACTAGAGATCGCAGTTATGCATTAGTTAATAAGCATTCCTTTCCTTTTACATTGATTGATACTGGTGGACTTTATGGAGACCAAGATCCCGACATTAGCGAATCAGTTCATACACAAGTTCAGTTAGCAATTGAAGAGGCAGATGCAATTATTTGTTTATTTGATGGTCTATACGGCGTACACCCGCAAGATTATGAAATCGCAGATATGTTGAGACAGATAGACAAACCAGTCTTTCCAGTTGTAAATAAATGTGAAAAGCAAGTTACAGAATTATCAGCCTCAGAAGTATACGCTTTGGGTTTTGAAAAGATTTGGACTATTAGTGCTGCTCACAATGTTGGAATAAATATTTTACTATCTGATATTGCGAAATCATTAGAAGCTTACTCTAAAGAGATTCCTCAACCTGAATCTGCTGATTCTCTTCCAATTTATACTGCTTTTCTTGGTAAACCTAATGTTGGAAAATCAACTTTAACTAATAAAATTTTAGGTGAAAATAGAGTATTAGCATCTTCAAAACCCGGTACAACTAGAGATAGTATAAATGTACACTTAAAAAGAGATGGTCAAGACTATGTTCTTGTTGACACAGCAGGGCTTAGGAAAAAATCAAAAATTGAGCCAAATACAGTAGAAAGATACGGAAACCTAAGAACCTTGCGTGCCTTAGCACAGGCTAATGTCGCGGTGCTTGTTGTTGACGAGACTCTAGGACAACCAAGCGACCAAGATATTAAAATAGCCGGTTTAATCCATGAAAGAGGGATACCGATGTTGATAGTTGTAAACAAATGGGATGCAATTGAAAAAGATCATAAGACAGCTAAAGAGTTTAAAAAGTTAATCAGTGACTCTTTTAAGTTTGCTAAGTATGCACCTGTTTTATTTGTATCAGCATTAACAGGAAAACGTTGCCCAAGCATTCTGAATAAAGTTAAAGATGTTTATCTGTCATCTAAGCATAGGATAAAAACATCTGATTTAAATAGAACACTCACAGATGCTACAAACAAAAAGCCCCCACCAGTTTATCGAGGCGAGCCAATTAGATTATATTTTGCAACGCAAGTTGATGAGCAGCCACCAGCTTTTATCTTATTTTTTAACTATCCAAGACGAATAAACTTTTCTTATCAAAGATTTTTAAAAAATGAAATTCGTAAATGCTATCCTTTTGAAGGTACAAATATAAAGCTGATATTAAAGAAGAGAACTTCTAAGTACATGAGTAAAAACGAAGAGCAAGAAAAGACAAGAGTTGTTTAGATTTCAAAATCTTCGACAGAGCATAGTATTTGCTCATTAGTTTCGCCAAGAAAATCTATAAATTTAACTTTTTCAGGTTTCGATGTGTAATCAAATAAAATCAAGGAACTGTCCACTACTTGTAATATAATACTACCAATTATTGGGCTTGCTTTATTTCTTGCTTGTTGAAGTAGTTCAGATAATTTTTTCAAAGATTCTGTTTTTACATCTTGTTTTGCGGCTTTTAGTGCTAGTAGCTTTTTTACCCCTTGGTCGTTCAAAAAAATTGCTTTATCAGATAAGCATTGATGCTTTGGTGGCTCTTGCAAAATTCCTAAGCTTCCACTTCTTACAGCAGTTTTTTTTCCAGCAGATTCTAAATAAACCATCCCATTGCTAAGCAAGGCATAAGGCTTAGAAACCTCCGTGTACTTGGCACTACCTTCAATTAGCATTACAGCTTGCTTCCCGACGCCACGATAGGCAACTTCATAGCCTCTTAAAAAGATTATCGCTTCATTATCATCACTTTCATTTGATTTTGCGATTAGAGTTATTCCTGGTATCAAATTATTAACTCTTGCACGAACATGTTTGTTTAAGTTTATTGAGAAACTTGCTTGAGGAGCTATCGAGTATCTCCTAGATTCTGTAACGAAAGAGTTGAAGATTTCGCCATCAAAAGACAAGAACGCATGACTTTTAACTTCATTTTTTTTTAAT
>JAGRAS010000354.1 GCA_020434465.1 Bdellovibrionales bacterium
CTGTATTTTGGTTCAATATGCATAGAAAATTTTCTTGGGCTAACTTATAAACTTCTTTCAGATGGAGTTTTTTTTAAAAGAGTAAAAAATCTTTTTAGGCCTAGATCGATAGAACATATAGAAGAATTAAAAAAAGCAGAAGTAAGAAAAAATCAGAAAAAACAATTAGAAGAAGAGTTTCTCCAGCAATGCCTGAGCAAAAAACATGATCCAAGTTTTAAATTAGACCCAAAAATCGAACCTTATTTAACTACTTTAAAATCGCTTGCTGCAAATTCAAAGCATATTGATAACGCAAAACAAAAAGATCTAAAAACACTCACTCCGCTTCTATGCGAAAAACTTGATATAGAAATTAGAGGCGACAGAAATGATCAGGCCTATAAAATACTAAAAGCAATTAACGAGATAAGCTCGCAAACAAATCCTAGTATCTTTCGTTATAATCCAAAATTAAACTTCAGTGAAAAAGCTTTCAAGGAAATTGATTATATTAAAAACAGTATTAAAGCAATTTGTGATAACAATACCCAGCGTCTTGATTTACGGCATTTGGATTCAATTACAATCGACGACATTTCCACCTTAGATATGGATGATGCTTTTTCATTGGAGAAAAAAAATAATGGATATCAGTTAGGAATTCATATTAGCGATGTAGCTTCAGCAGTAAAAAACAATTCAGAACTAGATTTAGAGGCTAGAGAACGAGCAACCTCAGTATACTTGCCTGAACAAACTATAAATATGCTACCTGAAGAAATATCAAATGATCTATGCAGTTTAGTTGTTGGCAAAGACAGATTATCTATAAGTTGTATTTGCCAACTTGATAGCATGCTAAACTTTATTTCGGCAGAAATTAAACCTTCTATTATCAGAGTTACTCAAAAATACACTTATGATGAAGTTGACAAACTTTTGGAACATGACGAGGGCATGTTACTACAACTTTATAATATCGCACTTTCAAACGAAGCAACTCGTTTTGCAAACGGTGGCACACGAATTCCAAAACAAATTGCTCAATTTTCTGTTTCTGAATCTGGACAAATCACTAAAAAAGATATCGATGAAAATTCCCCTGCCCGCGCTCTTGTTGGTGAATTAATGATTTTAGCGAATACAGTATTTGCAAACTTTGCAATTGAAAATAATTTACCAGCTTTTTTTCGCTCACAAGAAGCACCAAACGATGACACCCTTATAAACCCTGACATTCCTGAGGGCCCGGCCTACTCCTATGCAATAAAATCTAGATTAAAAAAATCTACGACTTCTTTTTCGCCCGCACCACATCACACATTAGGAGTTGATGCTTATTTACAAGCAACTTCTCCCATAAGAAGATATTTAGATTTAATTCTCCAAAGACAGTTCTTGCATTTTTTAGAAACCCAAGAGGTCTTGTTTTCTGAATCGGAACTAACAGAGATTATAACTTTAATTGAAAACTCAGTTAGAATAGCAAATTCTTTAACAAGAGAATCTATAAAATTCTGGTCGCTAAAATGGCTAAAACAAAACAAGAGAGTTGGTACAACAATTAAGGCAACAGTACTAAGAAATGATCTAAAAAATCCAATGATTGAATTAGACGAACTGTATGCACCTTGGATTTTTAAGACAAATAAAAAACTAAAACCTGGCCAAGTCGTAGACCTAAAAATTCACTTGTGTGATCCATGGAAAGAATATCTAAAACTTGAGCTACATAACAGTTAGAGCATTGCGTAATAGATAAAAAAACGCTGTAATTTCTTACAGCGTTCGGACCTAAAAAAACCTAGGTAAAAACCTAAAAATCTTTTAGTTAATTAATGTGTCAGAAAGCTCCTCATCAAGAGAGAGCGAAATCAAATCTTTTTCTTCACAAACTTTTTGAATTACTTCAAAAGCTCTTGCCAATACATCTAAATCGCTTGTTGCAAGTTCAATCATTTCAAAAGCTTCTTCTTTACATGCTAAATCTTGTTTTTTCATAAACCTCTTTAGTGAATCGTTTGGAAGATACTCAGAGGAAAAGACTCTTTAAAAAACCTTTTGCTCTGAGCACAAAAAAACCGCCTGCCTCATATAGAAGCATTTTTCAGGCCAACTTAATGGTCGTCAGTTTATTAGAAAACTTAAGTTTTATATAAAAACATTATGTATTTTCAGCTATTTATAAATTAAGACCACGTGATTAAAAGAATGTCTTTGTCAGCT
>JAGRAS010000355.1 GCA_020434465.1 Bdellovibrionales bacterium
GGCTCTTCAGCGTTAAGAAATAGACATTTGCTTAAGAATTTTATTTCAAGTAAAAATTGAATATGCCAAATAAGCTTTGTTTATTAATAATCATTTTCTGCTTGTGTTCTTGCTCAACTCGTGAGTGGTATTTGCACCTTGCATCTGAAAGTACAACTGTTTCTAATCAGCAATATTATATAGAGCAAGCCAAAAATGCAGATGAAATTGAAGAAGAGGGTTTCCAAACGCAAAATTCAGATTGTAATCCAGTATTTTTCTCAGCTGCTTATGGTGGTTTTACAAAAAGTTGCAGTTAGTGAAAATTAAGTTTTTAGCGAACTTCTAATTAAAAAGTATCCAACAATACCAGATAAAAATGATCCTGCAATAATTCCAAGTTTGGCATACTGCAATGAAGCTAGATCTTCAAAAGCTAGGGTTGCAATAAATAAACTCATCGTAAAACCAATTCCACTTAATACTGCGCATCCGTAAAGCATTTTCCAGCTTACATTTTCTGGAAGCTTCGCAAAACCAAGTTTAATAGGAGCTAGTGCACCAAGAAAAACTCCAATTTGCTTACCAAAAAATAATCCCAGAAAAATTCCTAGTGGGACAGGATGTAGAATTGCTTGTATTGAAGTGTCAGTAAGCGATACTCCGGCATTAGCAAAAGCAAAGATTGGTAAGATCAAAAAAGCTACCCAGGGGTGGAGCTCATGTTCGATTTTTTCTAGAGGAGAATGTGAGACGTCTTTAATCTTAAATGGGATTGCCATAGCAAGCAGAACTCCAGCCAGAGTAGCATGCACTCCGGATTTTAAAACGCATATCCATAAAATTATTCCAAGAACTACATATGGGGCAATTGAAACTACTTTACTTCTGTTAAGTAAGATAAGTAGTGCTAAGATAACAGCTCCAAAGGCTAGAGAGAAAAAAGAGAGTTTACTAGTATAAAAAATTGCTATGATAATCACTGCAGCAATATCATCAAACACTGCCACCGCTGTAAGAAATAGTTTTAGGGCAACAGGAACTCTTTTGCCGAATAAAGAAAGAACTCCAAGAGCGAAGGCAATATCTGTAGCAGACGGAATTGCCCAGCCACCACGATATAAATCACTTTGCCAGTTAAAGTAAGCATAAATGATAGCAGGAAAAGCTATCCCTAAGATTGCAGAAAATAAAGGGAGTGTTATTTGTGTAATGCTTGATAAGTCACCATCAAGCATTTCCCTTTTAATTTCTAATCCAATCAGAAAAAAGAAAATGGCCATTAAGCCGTCATTGATCCAAAGGGTAAGCGGCTTGCTTAGTGAAAAGCTTCCGATTCTAAATTCCATCTCTGTGGAAAGTAGCAATTCGTAAATGTGACTTGCTGAAGAGTTTTCTAAAATTAAAGCAAGTATCGCAGCAAGAAATAGAATTATTCCAGCAGCAGCTTCAAGCTTTAAAAAGTCATTTAAGGATTTAATAGACATTAAACATGTTTTTATTAATTCCTTAGTATTCTTTTATGTTTTTATGGCTTATGCAATCTCTAAATCGACTTAAAAAGTCTTCTTAGGCAAATTTGAGCAGGATTGCGGATCTCGTAATCCTGCTCTTATTTAATATCTAGTTGATATCTATTTTTCTAGATAGTTTTTCAACAGCTTTAGCTACACTTACTTCTAAAACACCATCTTTCAAACTGGCTTTAACATCTTCAGAAGATGAGGCTTTAGGAAGCCTTACTGATCTAGAGCAAGTCTGTGACCAGCGTTCTCTGTGTAAGAAGCCTTCGTTTTTTTCTTCAATGTTATCTTCAGCTTTTTGGGTAATTGTAAGTGTATTATGCTCAAGTGTAACATCAATATTAGATCTATTTACACCGGGCATATTTGCTTTAATTACATAATGCTCTGGTTGTTCAATAACATCAATTTCAAAGCTTTTTTTTGGGAAACTCTTAGATGACTCTGCAAATAAACTATCTAACTCTTCAAGAGGCCACCAAAAGTTTTTCCCTCTAGTATAACTTCCAGGTAAATTAGTCATAATATCCTCCTAAAAGAAATTAATTTATCAATAATTAATAGATGCTCATTGCAAACTAGAATTTCAAGAGGGGGTTTGTAAATTTTTTTAAAAAAGAAAAAGTTTAACTTGAAGTTATTATTAAAAGATAGTATAACTATCATGCATAATGGTTCTAGTTTTGAACCGCTTATTTGGAAAC
>JAGRAS010000356.1 GCA_020434465.1 Bdellovibrionales bacterium
GTACAAAACTACTGTCGAAAGCAAATAGGTGGTTTAAGCGAGCTAAGAGACTCAAGAAAGATGGACATGAAATATCTGCCGTTGTTCCGCTTACTCAGTCAGAGTGCTCAGAGTAGTTAAATCTTTTCTTAAAAGCTGGGAAGTATAAATAACTTTCCAGCTTTTGATAGAGAGAGAAACTGCTACAGCTAAATATTTATTAAGTTCAACATTCGCCTAAGCTATCGCCATGAGCTAAATGGGCGTCAACTGCAGTTTCCGGGACATTTAAGGTTTTTTCTTTTTTACCAGACTTATGGCAAATGGTTACTGTTTGCGGTTCCATTGGATCTGAGGGATTTGAATTGTTATCATTTTCACTAGGATTTTCAGGGTCTGAATTCTCAGCAGGTGGATCATTATCTGGAAGATTATTGTTTTCATCTGCAGCTGGAGGGATTGTTGGGCTAGCCTGAGGGCTTGCTGTAGGAGTTGGAGTTGTTTTTTCTGACGGTGTTTCAGTTTCAACCTCAGGGTTAGTAGAATCATTACTTTGTTGTTCACTGTTATTGTTAGATTCAAGTTGCGTATTATTAGTAGAGTTTTCAGTATTGTCATCTGTAACAACATCAAACTCTTGGTGAATTACAGAGACATTTTTAGTTTCAACTAAAAAATCAATTATACCTAGATTTGCAGTTGGAGAAAAATTTGAGACTTCTAAATCTGTATTAAAATCCTCTCCTTCAAAATTAAATAAGATACTATTTCCAAAGTCGCTTAGATAAATTTCATAAAACCCCGAGTTGCCTGTTGTTGTTTGTGCTGCGTCAAGAACCTCTCCGCTTTCATCTAAACTACTTATTGTTATTGTTATATCTGCAACTGGTGACAAGTCATCGCTATTCATATAAAGAGTTCCACTTAAATATTTACTATTTGGCCCTGTACCTCTAGTGCCGCCGCCACAATCACTGATAAGTAATAAACTTAAAGACAGAAAAAAAATAATTACAAGTTTTTTAATTTTATTCATTTTTTTTAACTCTAGAAAAACTACAAAAAACTACCTTACATTTTTCATTAGGATCTGAAACTGGAGTGGTCTCTAATTTTTTAAGATAGTCACTTATTTCTCTATGAAGATCATGACCACGTTCTTTTATCATACTTCGAATAGTATCAACATTTTCTATTGGGATACTATCGTATTCAGTTGTCAAGTGGTGGTTGATAGCTTCTTTAGTGGTAACATTTTCAAGCACTGCATTAACAAGATCGTTTAAATCCGCACTGAGCATTTCTATAGCCTCAGCAAAATTTTCTTTTGGGTTATAGACAGAAAAATTTAAAGCTAGCTTTCCGTTTATAACAGTAGCAGTTCCATCATCTAAGAGTTGGGTACTAATAGTACCAGGGCTTATATCTTTGCTAATCTGGCTTACAAGATAATGAAATTCGCTATCGTTTGTTCCGTAACTAAGCGGTTTGGGATTTCCTTGTTCATTATGAAACTCAGAGTTTGACACCCAATGTCCTACAACTCTTGTAAGAATTGTAAATTTAGCTGGATTTGGATCTTCATCTAATTGGGTAATTAAATTACTTATCTCACGACGATTAATTCCTGTTAAAGAACTAACCTTACTTACATTAAAACTATTTTTATCTTGAGATTTATTTAGTGCTTCTGAGATAAAAGCTTTCTTTATAATTTGAATAAAATCTTGTGAGGAAATTCCCGTTTCAAGACAAAGCTTTGCTAGCGGTAGAAGCACTAATTGTAGAGATTTAAGGACGCTAGCTGATGTTTTCATAACACCCTAAAAGTGCCAAGAAAATGAGCTAATTTCAATTGTTAAAGCTCAGATTTATGCATAAAATGTCAATTTTATAAAAAATCTGTATCTTTTTACCGATATCTCTGGCTTGTTTTTCTTAAAGAAAAATTCATATCCGAAGGTGCAGTTACCGGGGTCGAGCCTTCATCAAAATTTACCTTAGCATTTCCGCCTATTGTAAGCTCTTTTGCTAAAATTCCACCATGAAAGTTCAAATTTCCCCTTACATCTACTGTTGCATAAGGTGCAGTTATCATAGCATTGAGGTCAGCAGTTCCGTTTAGTTGAAGCATATCAGAACCAAGATAATTCAATTCAAATTGGTGTGGGGCATTATTTCCATTAGTTACTCTATTACCATTTAAATGCAGGTTA
>JAGRAS010000357.1 GCA_020434465.1 Bdellovibrionales bacterium
TCCTCTGAGCCAGTTAATCCTCTAGAAGGTTCAGTCCTTGGTAGCAGTGTTGTAGAAGCTCCTGCTGAAGCAAGCGAAGCTGCTGAGGGTGGTGCTGCTAAAGAAGCAGTTTCAGTTGATTCTAATGCGGCAGATGATAGTAAAAAAGAAGCTACTGATAATACTTCAGAATCGACTACAGCTGAGCCAAAATAATAGAATCTTCTCTTTGCCCAGGTGGTGGAATTGGTAGACACGCCAGCTTGAGGGGTTGGTGGGAGTAATCTCGTGGAGGTTCGAGTCCTCTCCTGGGCACTCATTGAGTTAAGGCAAAATCAATTCAGTTGCTTAAATTCTTTAACTAAATCTTTAGGTATTCTTACCCTTGTCCCAAGAGGAGGTGTGTTATTTGAATCAAGGCTATTCTGCTTTTGAATGCTCTCTGCATTTTCAGCTGATCCAGTATACCATTTAGCAATTTCTGTTAGAGTTTGTGAATCTTTTGTAACTGTATGGATCAAATCTCCGTTGGCATCTCTTTCAGCATAGCCTTGCGACATGTAAAGAGCTAACTGATCAGAGTTCATTGGTCTAAACTCTTTTGGATCTTTTGGAAGTCCAGCGCTTTCAATTGGTATTTGAGCTTTGACAACATTTTTCTTAGCAGGCTTTGAAGCTTTTCTTACTGGTTGAGGAGGGGGTGGCGGAGGTGCTACAGGTTTAATAACTTGTCGTGCTACTTGTTCCTGATAAAATCTAAATTGGTAAGGTTTACCATGAATAATAAATTTTGGTTCAGCGTTAAATGAGCTTTCAAGTCCGGCAAGAGCTGAGTAATCACGTCTATCTATAGGGTAAGGGCCACGCACTACCCATTCTGATTGTATTGGGCCATCAGCGAATGCCTGAAACTCTTGTCTGTCGGCTGTATAAACCTCTTTTTGGCGAGGGTAAAATAATAACATTTTAACAGGATCTATTGTGCCACGATCAATAAGTTCAATTGCTGTAGGCGCACCACGATGCCTGAAGAAATTAAATAAATATGTACTTTGTGAAAGCTCATCTGCTAAAAAAAGATTCGAACCAAGGTATGGATTATTAGCACTTAGAGGCAACATTCCTTGATTTGCAAGAGAGGGGTAATTGTGGATTCTTCCACAGGCAAATTGCAGAATACTGCATAAAATAATGAGCAATAAAATTTTGGGCGTTTTCATGATTTGATTATATAATCCTTGAAATATCATGCGCAATTTAAAATGTCCCATTGAAAATGTCACACTGAGACATTTGAAAAATGCTTACATGAGGAGCGATGCTTTACAGCAATTTAAACTCTTTACCCATAACTAGACAAGCGATTTTCCTTGTTTACCCGTTTTTATCAAAAAACCTTAAAAATCAGGCTCCCAAAGAGGATTAAAGCAGGATAAAGTAGCTAGCAAGAGATACCGACAATATAAATGAATTAATGACTTCCAGTAGATCCTATGAAAATTATTAGTACCTCGCCATATATAACTGAGATTTTAGAGAGTTTGGGAGTTCTTGATTCAGTTGTTGCTACTAGTAGCGAAGAGCATTTATGTAAGCTTGATAGTTCGGTATTACGTTTTGAAAGCTCTGACTTAGACAAGGTGATTAATCAAAAAAAACCTGATCTTGTTTTTATTGATTATGTTGATGAAAAAATCCCCTTTCAATTAGAGGAAAACCTTACTCAAAAATATTCAGATTTAGCAGGTTCTCAACTAAAAGTTTTTTCGTTTAATCCAAGAACTTTTCAAGGAGTTTGCGATGCTTTTGATGGTTTAGGCAAAGCTGTTGGAAAAAAAGACGAAGGGCATAAATTCTCAGGTATGCTGCAAGCTGAATTCAAAAATTGGTCAGATAACTTTTACGATCGAATGAAGAATAAAAAGGTTGTTGTACTTTCAAGTGTAGAACCATTATATGCTGCTGGGCTATGGATTCCAGATTTAGTTGGGCTTTGTGGTGCTTCTTGTACGACCATGCTTCAGGTTGCAGGTAAAGAGCATAATGAAATTGTTTGGGAGCATTTGTTGGCCTATAGACCTGATGTAATATTGGTTGCGCCAAAAGGCTACCCTTTAGATAAGGCACTTGGCACATTTAAGATTATGGAAAAGCTTCCAGATTGGGAAAGCCTGCCTGCTGTCAAAAGGGGCGAAGTCTTCTTTA
>JAGRAS010000358.1 GCA_020434465.1 Bdellovibrionales bacterium
TTTTTCTTGCAATAATCATAAATAGGATCGTCAGTGCTTTGATCCGATGTGGCGACAATAACTAAGTCAACTTTTGGGCATTTTTTAATTGAATCAATCTGATGTTGTAAGATGCTTTTACCACCTAAGTCCATTAATGTTTTGCCAGGAAGCCGCGAGGAGTTCATGCGCGCTTGTATTATTACTGCAAAGCTTATCATTCTAACCTCGGTTTGCGCTTTTTTCTTCTAATGCTTGCTTGTCTAAGGCTTTTATGTTGCTAGAAACTCTTCTTCTAGAGGCAATAAGCCAAGCGATTTCTAAAGATTCTTCACAGTCGATAAAATAAGTTTCATCTTCAGATACTACAAAATGCACTATTGCTGGACCGGTTAATGATCCAGTAGAAAAATTTTTATTTCTTGCAGCAAGAACAGTCCGAGATTCAATAAAAATCTTCTGATAATCTGTTGATACGCCTGTTGGTGCATTTAATTGTTCTAAACCATAAGGAGCTTTTCTATAAATTGATCTAGAAACTTCTTCTACACCAAAACATGAATCAGCTTCATTGATTACAAGTGTAAATAGGGCTTCTTCAATTGTGTGAGTTTGTATAAAAGGGCTTTGGGCATAGCACATTATTGATATCCCTTTTTCTTCTGGATCTAGCTGAGCAGTAATGCGCTCTAATAATGGTACTATACTCCTTGATCTAATTGTATCCTCAGTTGTCCTTTCGATAAATACTAATCGCTTATCATCATATTTTCTTACAGTGTCGATTGCTTCTAGATTATCGCAAGCTACTACCACGTAATCTAAAATGCTTGAAGCTAGACATTTTTCTATAGCGTTTTCTAAAAGTGTTTTTCCACTACCAAGTTTTGTAAATGGAGAATCAAATCTTTGATTCCATACGTTTGGTGTGAAATCATAATTTTTCCTACAGGGAATAACTGCGATGATTGGTTTTAGATCTTCAAGACAAGTAATTATGGTTTCTCGTTTAATCTGCCGTCTTGCTTCAAAAATCTTGTGCGATTTTTCAGTTAAATTTGCACCATGCCTTCTATAGTAGAACAATGGCAGGTTTACATTAAGACACTTGTATTTAGGAACAATCTTATTCCATACATAATAACCGTCCTGTGCTTTTAGTTCATCACTATAACCACCGACTTCTCTTAGGACTTTTGTTCTAAACAATGTACAAGCACCATTTGGAGGTGCGTCGTTAATATGGTTTTTCTCATAAATTCTTTTGAGCTTTTCTTCGCCAAAAATTTTTCCAAATTCATCTATCAAATAATAATCTGGAAAGGCGATTGCTGCCTTGTTGTTAGTATCTAATATATTTCCTAATACTAGTAAGATATTTTCATCAAAAATATCATCGCCATCTAATCTAATGATGTATCTACCTTTTGCTTCTTTAAGAGCTAAGTTACAAACTTTATGGAGTCCGATTCCTTCTGTGTGAAAAATCTTTATTCTTTCATCACCGCTGTAACGCTCAAGAATTTCTTTTGTGTTGTCTGTTGAATTGTCATTTATTAATAATAATTCCCAATCCCCTACTGTTTGTCTTAAAACACTTTCAATTGCTTCCTCAACAAACTTTCCATAATTGTGAGAAGCTATATATACGGTAAACTTAACCGTTGTATCACTTAATCTCTTGTCCATAAGTTCTGCTAAGTATCTTGTCTACTTTTGTTCCTACTGGGTTTTAGATGCATTAGATACCTATAAAGATGCCGGAATGATATGAGATAACATTCCGTAATTTCAGGGCTTTTTACTAAGACAATAGCTAAGAAACTTTATAGCATTCAGCAATTTCTGAAGTTGATTAAGTAAATTCCACCCTTCTAATTCAAATAAAGATTCTTTGGTTCAAATCCTGAAGAGTGAAAGCGGAGTATTAGTAAAACTACTATCAGTGAATGCACATTTATTATAGAGAAAAACCCTGAAAATATTTTTACTAATTTGTTGTTTCATTTGCTTGAATTAGTATCCCTTAAGAAATTTTATCTGTGGAATTTCAAGAAACTTTTTTCTAAAGCTTTCGAAATTTTTAGTAGTGAATTTTTAAATAACTATTAAACCTTAACTAACTAAGTAAGTTTGTTTTAATTGGGATTTTGCATGAATCATTCTTGTAGATTAA
>JAGRAS010000359.1 GCA_020434465.1 Bdellovibrionales bacterium
TCTCAAGTAATTTTCCTTGTATCTTAGAAAAAGCAAAAGACTTTCTACTATCACAAGCAAGTACGCCATTAAAGTTAATAGAAGAGTTAATTCTAGAAAGATCTATTGGGATTCCAATAAGGCTTTTTAATTCCTCATTAACCTTATAAACACCAAGGGTTCTACTATCATGTTCAAATGGGGATACATGAATGGAGCGTTTATGTTTCGCCACCCAGCCTATTAGTCCAGAGTCAGCAGGGATAACTGCTTGTTTTAAAATATTAGTGCTTAAACTGTGGTAAGCATATAGTGATAGATGACTGCTGTTTGTCTTTTTTGGGAAGTTTTGTGGAAGAAAAATTAAACAGCTATACGCATCAGTTAGGTTTGCACCAAATTGAGCTATTCTACATAGATTGTTTGTTAAGTTTGCAAGTAAGTCAGCCATAGAGTCTGAAATCAAATTTATCAGAGCTTTGAAAGTCTAACAATCGGGCAATTTTTTAAACTATAGCGATTTCAGAATGAGTACTCTGGCTAAACTAGCTAAGCAATATCTTCAGAAGAACTTGGTTCCTTAGTTTGAAGTTGCTTTTTATCTAATTGCTTTGCATTACCATTAAGATCAGCAACTCCCTTAGATTCTGAAAGCGTTTCAATTGCTTGCGTGTTTTCTTGGGGCATTAGCTGCTTGTTTTCCATTTGAAATTCATATTCATCAGGTCTTAAGCGACTATCTGCTAAAATTAGTATTTGGCAGCTATACTCACTCTCCAGACGTGCAAGTTCGGCCTTTTTGCTATTTAACAGAAATAAAGCCGGTGAAGGAGCTAGTCTGGTTTTGACAACTTCAACACTACCTACAATTACAGCTGCCTGGATTTTTCTTAATGCTTCAAGTGCTACTAGTTCATGATTTTTAACTTTTCCTGAACCAAGGCATTGAGGACATTTTAGGTGACTTTGGCTGCTTAAAGAAGCTCTTAGCCTTTGGCGTGACATTTCTAATAAACCGAATTTAGATAGTCTGCCAACTTCAACCCTTGCTTTATCAATTTCAACTGCTTGCTTCATTCTTTTCTCGACCTCTGATCTATGTCTTCTATCTAGCATGTCGATAAAATCAATTACAACAAGACCACCAAGGTCTCTTAGTCTCAATTGTCTAGCAATTTCTTCTGCTGCTTCGAGATTTGTGCGATAAGCAGTTTCTTCAATATTACCTCCGGCAGTAGCTTTGCCTGAGTTTACATCAATAGCTACCAAAGCTTCTAAGGAATCGATAACAATTTCACCGCCCGATCTTAGTTTTACTTCAGGCTTCAAAGTGTTTGCTACTTGTTCATCAATATGATTTGAAGAAAAAATTGGTTCAGCTTTGCTGTATGATTTAACTCGCGATCTATATCTAGGCATTACTTGGCCAACGAATTCTTTGACTCGATCATAAGTAGCCTTGTCATCAATTAATATCTCACGAATTTCTGGAGTGAAATAATCACGTATTACGCGGGTTGCTAAATCAGAATCAGCATAAAGCAAAGAAGGGCTTTCGGCTGTTTGTGACTCTTTTAAAATCCGCTCCCAAAGCTTCACTTGCAAAGAAAAATCACGCGAAAGTTCACTTAGTGAGCGATCAAGGCCAGCAGTTCTTACTATCATTCCAATACCACTGGGAACCTCAAGTTCATTCGATAAACGTTTAAGTCTAGATCTTTGTTCAGAATCAACGATTCTTCTGGAAATGCCACCTCTGTCACTGCCGGGCATAACAACTAAGTATCTTCCAGGTAAGGAAAGGTATGTAGTTAAAGTAGCGCCCTTGAGCTCTCGTTCTTCTTTGACTACTTGAACTATTAATTCTTGGCCAGGGCTTAAGACATCCTGAATTCTAATTCTTTCATTTCTTTGGTTGCGCTTGCCCTTGCGTTTAAAGTAAGAAGGGTGAATGTCATTTATCTGTAAGAAACCATTTCTTTTTGTGCCAATATCCATAAACGCAGCTTGCAAGCTGGGTTCAATCCTGGATATTTTTGCTTTGTATATATTGCCCTTGAGCTTTTTTCCTATCGTGGATTCAATTTCAAGTTCAAGTAATTCTTTTCCTTGTGTTATTGCAATTCGACATTCTTCCGGATGAATTGCGTTGATAAG
>JAGRAS010000035.1 GCA_020434465.1 Bdellovibrionales bacterium
AGAAAATACTGTCTGTTTAGAGTTTCTTTGATCACTGCCTGGCTCCCTACCCGCTTCATTTTCATTACCATAAAGATCTAAATAATCATCAGCAATTTGAAAATATATACCTAGTTTTTCACCAAAATTATTTAGATTTTCAACCTCGTTTTCTGAAAGATTAGCTGCAATACCTACAATTGAACTTGCTACCGCAAACAAGGATCCTGTTTTTAAAGCATGAATATCTGTGATATTCCCCCTTTCTTCTAAAGGCAAAATATCAAGCTTTTGCCCGCTACAAAGCTTAGTAAAAGCCTTTGATAATAGCGCTGCATATTGACTAGCTTTTTCATCAAGATTTGAAAGAGCAAGTTCTATAGCGAGTGAAAACATTACATCACCTGCAAGAATTGCTGTAGCCTCGGAAAACGCCTTATGACATGCGGCTTTTCCTCTCCTAAAATCATCATTATCAAGTGCTGGGAGATCATCATGTACCAACGAGGCACAATGAATAATCTCAATTGCACAAGCTGGATCCAAAACTAGTTTTTTTTCAATCTTAAAATCCATTGCCAAGCATAGACTTAAAAGAGGTCTAAGCCTTTTTCCTGAGGGAAACAGTGAATACTCAACTGCTGCTGATAGAGATGGAGTAAGATGCTTAGCAGCTGTTTTTTCAGCTATAAAATCTTTTAGTCGCTTATCTATTAATGTGATGCAATCTTGCATATTCTTTAAATTACACTTAACATATTGATATTACTATATTTTTGAAAGCTCTACTTTAGTAATTCCTATAAGATAAACTGACCCTATCACAAGCACAGGGTTTTTGTTATCCCGCTGATATATTTTTTCTATCAATTCACGATAACTGCCTATGTGAATTTTTGAACTTATTTCAAAACTCGATAACTCGTTTGCCAAAACTTGCATATCTGCGGCCCTATGATTTTCCATTTGATAAAGAAATAACTCATCTATTACCGGCTGCAAAAGCTTAATCATTGATAGAAGCTTTTTCTCTCCCAGACCAGAAAAAATGACAGTGTATTTGCCATCAGCCAAACTATTTAGATGATTAGCTACAACTTCAACCCCTTCCTCATTATGAGCACAATCTAAAATCCATTCTAGTGAATTGACATATAATCTTTCTAACCTTCCACCCCAATTTAAAGTACGAGAACACAAATTTAGCTTTGAAAGATCAACACCAAGTTCTGAAGCAATCTGCAAAGCGACAGCTAAGTTATCAGCTTGGTGCTTCCCTTCTAAGCCTAAGTTTGCATTTATTCTTTGCTTACTTGCTAAGTTAAACTCTAAAATTTCTGTAGGTAAGTACTTTAAACTATTAAATTTATCATAATCAAATTCCTGCCCAAGACCAATAATTTTATGTGCCTTTTTTCTAGTTTCATTTTCAATAAAATCCCTAAGTTCAAAATTATATCTTCCTAAGACTAGTGAAGTATTATTTCTTAAAGCAGCTAACTTTTCTCTTATTATCTCATAGGGATATTTTCCTAAAATATGTTCATGATCTCTTCCAATACTTGTAAGTGAAATTACTTCAGGATTTTCAAAAGCAGTGCTTGCATCATTTCGCCCGCCAAGCCCAGCTTCAAGCACAATAAAATCAAGCCCTCTTTCAATAAAGCAAAGAGTTGCAGCTGCAAGAATCGCAACTGGAAAAGGAAGCTCCAAGTTAATTGATCTACAAATTTCTTTAACCCTTAGCGCAAAGCGGCCAAGCTCATTTAAAGCAATCGGGACAGCGTTTATACAACAACGCTCATTCATTTCCACAAGATGGGGAGAAATAGTTGAACCAACTGAAAAGCCTGCGCAATTTAGGATAGAAACCAGTTGATTTACAACCGAGCCTTTACCATTTGTTCCCAAAACTTGAATTATTCTTGGAGATACTTTGCAAATGCCAAAAGCCTGTCTAAGAAAGCTTTGCATTTTAACTAATGCCGACTCC
Source organism: Bdellovibrionales bacterium (assembly GCA_020434465.1). The sequence continues at coordinate 1,973 of JAGRAS010000035.1, forward strand.
CCTAAGATATTCTTAGTCATAAGATCACGAAGAAACTCTAGCCCTTCTTCTACATCTTCATCTACTATTTTCTCTAGTGGGTGTACCACGGTGGGACATACCTAAATGAAAAAATTTTTGTACCACGGTGGTACAATAAATCGGGCTTAAAAAACTACTCAGCTACTAACTTTCTAAAGATTAGTTGAAGATCATCATCGGAATAAAAATCAATTGTAAGCTTACCGTGCTGCTTGTCTTTTTGGCTTCTAACTAAAGCAGTTTTTAGGCCTATAGCTCTTTGAATTTCCTCTGAAATTCTTCTATCTTCTGCAGGAATACCAGGCTTTCTTTTTTTAGCTTTTTTCTTAGGACTCCCCTCTTCAATTCTGCTTTCTAACTGTTTCCTAGTAAGTCCCTCTAGCTCTTTTAGAAGCTCAAGTCTGCTAGCCTCATCTTCAATCTTTGCAAGTAGTAACACTTTTGACTCACTAGCACCTTCTCTTAATGCATTTAAAAGATCTGCTGGTAGATTTAAAATATCTAAACTTCTTTGAACCATGCCTTTTGATACACCTAGCTTATCAGCTACCTGCCTGATACTTAGCCCATAAGCTTCTTTTAAAGCACCAATAGCGTGAGATCTTTCTAAAGGTGTAAGGTCAGCTCTTTGTAAATTTTCAACGAGTTGTTTAGCTAAAGTTACTTCCCCTGTTTCATCCTGCTCATTATCAAGAATTACTGGTACCGTGCTTAAACCTGCTAGTTTTGAAGCTCTAAGCCTCCTTTCACCAGCTATAAGCTGATATTTGCCTGGAAGCTTTGATGCCCTAACCAAAATTGGGCTAATAACACCATAGGTTTTAATTGATTCAGAAAGTTCTTTTAGCTTTTCCTCATCAAAATTTACTCTTGGTTGATTTGAGTCTCTTTCAATTGAAGAGATATTTACCTCACGATATGGCACGCCACTTACTTGCTCTCTTTGAAGTAATGCGGGACCAGATAGTAACGGGTTATTTGCTAGCGTTAGCTTCCTTCTTGCCATGTAAGACTTCCTTTGTAAGTGCAGTATAATCCTCTGCTCCTGGTGAACTTGGAGCATATTCAAAAATAGTCTGCCCACTTGCTGGTGCTTCTGCAAGTGAAACATTAGATCTAATTACTGTTTCAAATACTAGATCTCCGAAATATGATCTAATAGTATCAGCTACGGCACGAGCAAGCCTTTTTCGATTATCATGTAAACAAATCAAAACGCCACCAACTATCAAGCTTTGATTATAGACCCCTCTAACTTGGTCAACTGTGTCTAAAAGTTGTCTAACCCCATGTAATGCTAAATACTCACTTTGAACTGGTATAATTACTTGCTGCACTGCAGCTAGAGCATTTAATGCTAAAAGCCCCAATGCTGGAGGGCAATCAATTACTACATAATCATAGTCTTGATGAATGCCTTCTAAGGCTCTTCTTAAAATTAGTTCACGACCAACTACTCCTCCTAGCTCTAAGTCTGCAGCACTTAACAATAAGCTTGAAGGTACTAAATCTAAATTTTCTGAGCGGTTTATTATTACTTGCTTAATAGACTTTGAGCCTTTTAAAACATCATAGATTGTAAATTCAGGAATAAAGGGTCCATCTGGAGATTGATTTTGATCCTCTACAGCCCCTATTCCCAAATGGGTCGTAAGGTTACTTTGAGGGTCTATATCAATCAGTAGGGTCTTCTTACCCTCTACGGCAAAACCAGCACCTAGATTAGCTGAGGTGGTCGTTTTTCCTACACCCCCTTTTTGGTTAACTACAGCAATTAATGTGGCCACTAAAATCTCCTGACAAAAACGCCAAACGCAAATGACAATGACAATGACAATGACATTGGCGCAAATGACATGTCGTAAATGACGTGCATGGATATAAGTTTTGTCTAACTTCCGTACTCTTACAAAAAACCTCGATAAAATCTAGTTAAATGAACTATTGTTAAAAGAAATTTTAGTATTTTAAATGAAAATTATTAACTCTGCTTAAAATGTATCGTGTATCCAAGATAAGTTTTCGAACTGATTTCTTATTTGAATTCACGTGAAATAGGGGACTTGTTGTAATATAGATAACGCTGTTTTATTAATAAAACTATCGTGAATCAGATTAATACTGAGTAATGAAATAAACCCAAGTGAAACCAAATAAAAATGTTCGTGCTTCTAAATAAGTATTAGCGTGTTATGAAATTAGTTATATCGAGAATCAAAATAATGATTGTCGGGTTACAGACTAAGCTTTCTCGTGAATTGAAAGAAAATTTATCGTGAATCAGCCTAAAAAAAAATATATAATTCTTTAATTTTACACTAGAAATTCTTCGCTTACTTTACTACAAGTAACTTAAAATTAACATTGTATAACTTACTAATAGTTTGTAGTTTTTTCTAAATTAAGAAGTTTTGTTTATTCTTTGCAAAATTTCCTACATGCAAAAAAAAAACATGGGTTTTAGCGAAACAAGTAATAATTCATTAAACACTTCATCAAACGAGAATACTGGTGCTTTGTATATCTCGCGAGATGAAATGAACTTAGCAGAATTTCCGCTAAGCGTACTTTCAACACGAGTAAATCCAAATCTAAAAACTCTAGAATTTACAGATACCATCAAAGGCAAAAATGGTGAACTAGTAAATAGGCAGTGGATTATTACTGGTGCAGATAAGTTTGGTTTACCAACTTCTTCAGACGATGAAGTAATGCTTGGCTTGCTTAAACTTACAGTTAACGATGGCTTTGCCTCTAGAAAAGTATACTTTACTCGATATGAACTGCTAAAAATACTACGCTGGTCAACAGAGGGTAGAAGCTATACTAGGCTGCAAAACGCACTAGATCGCCTTAGCGGTGTAAGGATCAAAGCTACCAATGCCTTTTATGATAATGAGTCTAAATCTCACAATACAAGAAACTTTGGCTTGCTTGACGGTTATGAAATTAATGATGGTAGGGATGCAGGGCATAAACCAAGCTTTTTTGAATGGAGTGAAGTTTTATACAAATCATTTCAAGATGGCTTCATAAAAAAATTAGATCTTGATTTCTTCTTAGCTCTTGAAAGTGCCGTTAGTAAGCGTCTATATCGATTTTTGGATAAGCATTTTTGGTATAAAGGAACTCTTAAATTTAATTTATTTACGCTTGCCCATGAAAAAATTGGAGTATCACGAAATTACAAATATGCGAGTTCAATTCGGCAACAAATAGATCCTGCACTTGATGAACTTGTATTAAAAGGATTTTTAGATTCATTTACTTATCAGGGTAGGGGTAAACACACAGAAGTTTTAATCAAAGCTGCAAGCAAAACTCCGCGCTCTTTGCAGAAAAAACAAAAAGATATGGCTGAAAAAATTTCAGCAGCTAGTGGAAATACAGGTTTTAGTCCTTTTTCACAAAGCTCGGGAAAAGAATATTCAGAAACAAATTTAGATAAACAACAGGCACATGAATCTGAATTTATGCAAGCTGAAGATATACTTGCTACGGTTGAAAATGCACTAATAAACAGGGGAATAAAAGAATCACAATTGCCACGTCTTTTAAATGCTAAAACAGAAAAAGATCTAAAGCGCATGCTTTCTATCATTGAACATTTTGATCGCTTAATAAGATCTGCAAGTAAGCTTGTAAGTAAAAGCCCAGTAGGTTTTTTGTATCGTGCCGTTGAAAAACCATATGATTTTGTACTTCCAGGTGAATCCAAGAAAAAAAAAGTTCAAATAGATCTTCTTAACATTGAAAGAACAAACAACTTTAAAAAAGAAGAACTTGAATTAAAAATGCAATATGAATCTTGGAAGCTAAGTAAGGCTAGAACTTACAGGTTGGAAGTAGAGCCTTCGATATTAAAAGAACTAAACCAGGAAGCAGAGAAATCATTAAAAGCTATGCGTGGGCTAATTTCTGAAGAAAACTTTGTAAAAGCCAGAGACCATCAAGTTGATGAAAAACTACTTGAAATGTTTGCCGTTGCAAGTTTTGATGAATGGAAGCAACTAGTTAGGCATTAGTAGTTTTTATTTAAATAAAAAATCTTAGGTTAAAGTCTCGTGTTTTACACTTCTTACATGATAAAAACAGCAGCAAAAGATTTTTTTGCATCAATTCACTAAGGAGAAGCTTTGTGAACAGTTTTCCTAATCCATTTTACCGCTGGCGGCCTCATCCATGGCATGGCCTTGAAGTTGGGCAGAATGCACCTCGCACTGTAAATGCATTTATCGAAATTTGCCCATTTGATCTTGTAAAATACGAGGTTGATAAAAAGACAGGATATTTACGCGTTGACCGCCCACAGCGCTCATCATCACAACACCCAACACTATATGGATTTATCCCACAAACTTATTGTGGAAAGAGAGTAGGGGAGCTAATGCCAGCAGCAAAAAGGGGAGATGGAGACCCGCTTGATATTTGCGTTATCAGCGAACGACCTATTTCAAAAACAGAGATTATTTTAAATGCTAGAGTAGTTGGAGGTATTCCAATGCTTGATGGGGAAGAAGCTGACGATAAAATTGTTGCAGTACTTGAAAAAGATCCACTTTGGGAAAAAGTAGAGGACTTATCTGAACTTCCTGCAGCATTAATAGAAAGGCTAAGACATTACTTCCTAACTTATAAATTTGTACCAGGAGAAGAGAGTAAGATATCAATTGGTGAACCTTACGGATTTGGCCATGCAAAAGTTGTAATTGAAGCCTCAATAAAAGATTACCAGGATGAGTTTGGAGCAGGGTAAAAAAGTTAATTATATCAAATAATTAAAGTAGGCAAACAAGATTTAAGCAAAAATTGATTCTTTGTTTTTTAATTGCTAGGGTAAATAAGCCAAAACAACGTTATAGGATCCTCAGATGTTTGAAAAAGTAATTAAAAGAACTACAACAGGAATTTCTTTATTAGCACTTAGCCTTGCCGCTTGTGGTGAAAAACCAAAATCCACAAAAGAGACAATTGATCCACCTCCCCATTCGGCTGATGCTGATTTAGATACTAAAGCAAGAGATAACACTCAAACTGAAATTCTACCTGAAAATAATCTTGAAGATCTAAAACTTCCTCCAAGAGAATTAGAAGAAGCTATTAGTGAAGAAGCAGGGAATACTGAAATTACTTTAAATCTTCCATTTCCTCTGTTAGCTGAAGGTAATAATGAAGAAGCAGAGTTAAACGATGATTCACTAAGTGAGCAAAAAGAAGGCCAGTCAATATATGCTAAATTGGCAGATGAAGAATTTAATTTTACACCAGAAGAGGAAGAAATTCGTAAAGAGTGGCACACAAGACTGATTAGCTTATTACCTGAAGAAAGATCAGCAGTATTTAAAGGTTTGAGAAGTCAAATAGAATTGGTTATTTATCTTGAAAATCATGAAAACCCAGAAATTGTAACAAAACTCAATAAGATGCTTGATGCTTACTTTGAAATTGGCGTAGCACAGGAGATTAACAACTTGTATATACCAACAGGAGTTCGTGAGAAAATTTGTTTAAATAATCCATTTTCTAGCGTTCCATCTTGTGATCGTTGGCCATATTCAGAGGATACTTTTTCTCCTCTTTTATATGCCTTAGCACTTCTAAATTTAAATGATCCCAATAAAGCAAGAGAGATTGTATTAAAAGCATGTGTATTAACACCATCTGATGTTTGTTTACAACCTGATTATAATGAAAAATATAATGAGAAAGTTCAAAATGTACTAAGCGCTTTAGATAACTTAACTGGAAATATAGCAAAACTTGCTCATAAGATTTTAGAAACTTTTAAAGACTCAGCTTTAAAGCATACAGACTTTTATCAAAAATACAGAGAAGAACTCAGAAATTCTGGTTTTGAAAATGACTATATATTTTTTAGGTCAAAAGAATTTTTAACTTTATGTGGTTTAAGCGAGGTAGAAGTATTTACACCAGAAAGCTTTAGAGCTGAAACCTACGTGATATCTGGAAACCCTCCAAATGGATTTAGAGATCTAGTTGAAAAATCGATGAGATTTAAACAAGAAATTAGAGCTTTATTTACTAATGCAGAAATTCCAATCCTTGATGTAACTATTGAAGAAGTTTTAGCTCCCGAATTAAAACAAAACCCAGAAGTTTTAACTCTTAACGAAGCAGAATCTGAAGTATTAAAAATTTACTCTCGTTATGGGTTTATACCTGAAGAGTTTAAAAATAGAGAAGATTTAGCGCATTTAACACTTGGAAAAGCAATGTGGATTGTTCCCTGTGAACAGGTCTCTGGCTTAGCAAATGATTATATTCTTGCGTATGGAAAAGAACTTGATTATAGAGCCGAATCAGATCTGCAAGAACTGAAAAAATTAGAAAGAAAGGCTTTTGCAAAGCTACTCGCTCAAACAGAAGGAAAGCCTATTTTACATGAAGACTTTAAGGTGTTTTTAGATAAGTTTTTTCAAGAAGAAATTGAAAAAGAGCGACACAAGGTATTAAAGCCAATATTTGAACGATATATAATTGATGAATCTAGAAAACTAGATGGCTTCGGAGTTATTATCTCAGATGATAATTTAAAACTTGCATTAAATGCATCTAATTCATCAATTATAAGAAGAGATGATACACCACGATTAGAATTTTCAGAAGTTTCAATATACGGATCAAAGATTGGAGACTACTACTATCAAACAGTTTTAAACTCTCTTGAAGTTGCTCTACAGCAAAGAAGAGGGGAGAGAGTATTGCCCTCTCCTGGAAACGAAGCCTACCTTTAATTTGCAAATAAAAAAATCGCATCTCTAGTTAATCAAGTAGCAGAAGTTACGGAAACTTTAACAAAAGTTCCTGAAGGAGGACTCCTTGAAAAAGCTATCTTCGAAGGACTAAAAGAAGCAAAACTTGTCACAGGTGAAATGTTTGCTGGCGAAAATTGGGGAAAGATTCTTGCTATTGCTAAAGAAGTACGTGAGATGATTGGAAACTACACTAATTAGTCTTAGGCAGTAAGAGATTTAGAAAAATCCCAGTTATCGCAGCTAAACCTATTCCTTGCATGCTGAAAGCTTCGGTGCCAATTACCATTATTGTAGCGCCACAATAAGTGAATCTGTCAAAAATCCGACAATTTTAGGCATTAGATGCTTAAGGAAAATAAATAATCACAGGATCTTATCTCAGTTTACCCTGGCACAGACACTGCAACTAAAAGCTATGGACTTATGGAGAAGTTTAACTAATGAAGATTGATTTTTTAGGTCGCTATGGTGATGTTTCACGACTGCTAGACGCGCCAACTAAGCAAGTTGCAGAAGAAAAACTGCCCTCAGAGTTTGCTACCCTTCTTGGGGATATCTCTCCATTTAAGCCTAAAGAACCTAAAATTATTGAAGAAAAAGAGCTTATCCAGCCAAAGATAGTTGCTCCAAAACCAAAAGAAGAAAGCCCAATGGCTCGTTTTAATTTCCCTCTTCCAGAGCTAAAAATGCCAGGGCTAGAGCCAATCAAGATAGCTCCTAAATTGCCAGAGCCTGTCAATCCGCCTGAGGTAAGTGTCAAAACACCAGAAGGCGTTATTGCAAGAAGAATAAAGATTGAAAAGCAAGCCTTACATGAGCTACCAAAGCCTGAACGAATCAGCAGTATCAGTAAACTAGTAAATGAGTTCGGTGTTAATCAAGGAATTGATCCTTTGCTAGGAATGGCAGTAGTTGGAGCTGAGTCAAACTATAATCCTTTAGCTGTCAGTTCAGATGGCCATGAGAGTAAAGGTCTATTTCAGTTATTAGATAGTACAGGTAATCAACTTTTTACTGAAAATAATCTAGAAGGGGAATATGACCCATTTAATCCAGAACAGAATGTAAAGCTTGGTGTAAGTTATTTACGTAAGTTACACGATATTTTCAGTTCATCAACAAAACTACCAAACAATCTTTCCACTGTAGCGGCGGCAAATTCCTCCTCTTTGGAAAAACTTGCCGTGGCAGCTTTCAATGCCGGCGAGGGTAGAGTGGCTAGTGCACAGGAGCGTGCATTACGTGCTGGAATGAATCCAGCAGATTACGACAGTGTATCTATTTATCTGCCTGAATCCACACAAGAATATGTTCAAAAAGTTTTTTCTTCAAAGCTTAAATTTGAAGCAGAAATAGAAAGCAAAGAATAGTTAAAAAGAGCAGGTAAGGAGAGATGGCAAGGGGATTGCAATGGTATTGGTTCAAAGAAATTCGTGCCCCTTTTGCGCATCATACGCTGTTGCGAACAGAGGTAGGTTTTTTA
>JAGRAS010000360.1 GCA_020434465.1 Bdellovibrionales bacterium
CAGAGCTGTCTCTTACGTGCAATCTATTTCCAGAATCTAAAGTTCCATTTCCTTTAATGACCTCAACTTTATTTTTCTTCATTAAAAATTGAACGCCACCAGAAAGCTTGCCTGCAACATCCCTTGATCTAGAAATTATCTTTGGAAAATCTACTTTTAGATTACTCAAGCTAAAACCAAACTCATCAGCTCGCTTCATATCGTGAAAAAGATGAGCTGACTTCAATAAGGCTTTTGAAGGAATGCATCCCCAGTTTAAACAAATTCCACCAAGAGAATCCCTTTCAATAATAGAAACCTTTCTTCCTAACTGAGAGGCGCGAATAGCAGCAACATAACCTCCAGGGCCAGATCCAAGCACAATTAAATCACGAGATTCAGACATAATTATTCCCTTAGCAAAATAAGTGTAATCGTGAGTTACTCTATGAAATTTATTTTCAAAGTTAAAGAGGGCTTTAGCCTGTGGGCTATAAGTAGACAATATTATTGATAACAGAGGCAACTAGTGTAAAACACAGAAGATTTAATCAACAGCCTATTTAGCCCAGATTGGCAGTAAGCTATCAGGTATCGAAATTTTTAATCTCTCTTTAGTTTTTGGATGAGGAAATTCCAGGCTATAGCTCAATAAACGCAAATAATTTGCCTTAACTCCACCATAAAACATATCACCAATAATAGCAGTGCTGACTTCTTTAGTGTGAACTCTTATCTGATGAGTACGGCCAGTTATTGGCTTAGCCTCAATTAAACTTGAATCATTATCATTATACTTTTGATGTTTAACTAAGCTAAAAATAGTTTTAGCAGTTTTGCCACCAGTATTAACAGCTTTTCTAAGCACTCTATGAATTGGGTCTCTTCCGATTGAAGAGTCTTCTGTTTTTTCCTGCCAAGCTACATGCTCACTAGTTTCTAATAAATAGCGCTTATCAACGTCACGGCTTTCAAAGGCTTTTTGCAGTTCATTATGCGTTTCATGATTAACACTTGCTACAATTAAGCCGCCAGTAGAAACATCAAGCCGAGATGGTAAGTGAACACTTGAATTAAATTCATTTTGTAAATATGACCTAAGATTATATCTTGCTTGTTCTTTTGTAGGAATACTTGGGAGCCCAACAGGTTTATAATAAGCAATAATATAATCGTCTTTAAATACTATTTGCTGCGGATCAAATTCAGGGAAAAACTTCTCTGCATTTTTATAATCATATTTTGGCTCATAATATTCAATTTTGCATGGTGAGCAAATTCTTACATCATTAGTAATGCTTAAACCATTTATATATACTCCGCCAAACTCTAACCTTTCTTGCCATGATTCTGCTTGTATATGAGGCAGTTTTTCTTTTAGTGCAGCTAATAAAGTTCTCGGGCAAGGCTCCCCTTCATGAAAGGCAAAGTACCAGTAATTACTGCTAAGAACTTGGTCAATTTTGTTTACTAATTCAGACATTAAGGTTTTAGATTTAGATTAATGCAAAATTAAAAGTAATACGATAATAGATTAAGATATATGTACAAATTAAATAGCCTTGTCAAAAGTATTAGATAAGCTCAATTTATGATTATGCAGATAAAAAAACAGCCAAAGATATCAGGCTCTAAAATAGGACGTAGCCGGCTTAGAAATAATCTTAAGGGTGCCGTACTAGTTGAAGCTGCAATAGTAATCCCGATTGTATTTCTTGTATTAAGCATTGGCCTAAACCTAGGTTTAATAGCAGATAACTTAGAGCAAGCTAATGAATCGGTTGGTGAAGGTGTAAGATATGGAGTGGCGCTTAGTCACACCTCTACCGCAACTGAATCAGATGTTAAAAACGCAGTAGAAATTAGAATTATAGATAACTTCGCATCAGCTTGTTTTAGCTGCACTTCAATTGATGTAGATGCTGCTTTTAGTGATTTTTCTTCAGGTGGTGTTACTGGCCGGCGTTTAAGAGCAGATTTAACTTTTAATTACAACATTCTTGGCCTCCCAATACCTGGAGTTAACACTATTAGTATGGGTGAGTCGCAAGCTGTTTTTTATAGTGCGAATTAGTAAACAAATGAATTTAAAAGTAAGAAATAGAGAGTCTGGAGGAATAGTAGTTGGATTAGTACTTATCTTTCTGATCTTTGTCT
>JAGRAS010000361.1 GCA_020434465.1 Bdellovibrionales bacterium
GAGCATTTTAATTCTTTAGATAATTTTTCAACTTGATTTAAAATCTGTTTTAACTTCTTATTCCACTTCAAAGCTAAATCCAGAATTTCCTCAAAGTTAAAATCAGAAAGAAAGACACTCCCTGTGCCATAATTTTCATGAGCTACTCTTAGACCCAAATAAGCTTTTTTAAGTAATCCATTATAATGTTCTAGACTTATTTCCCCCTGAAGATAGCGTGTAAAATTCTTTTCTATACACTCAAGTTGCAAAGCAAAAATCTGGGGATTTACTGTTGTATCTTTAGAGACTTCAGGATCTATCAAGATTTTACCTTCAAATATCTGGAAAGCTGCAATTTTTAATTTTGGAATCAGATGAGAAAATTTTAGTTTTTGCCTCCCACCACTGGAATAAAAAAGCTTGTCTTCAACATTCTTATAGGAGTGAAGTTTGTGTTTAGTTTTAAAAGCAGAATAAAGTTTCTGAACCCAAACATTGGCAAGTTCTGTGGCTACTGGAAGCAATAATAGCATCTCTCTAACATCCCTTCTTAAACGATAGGTTTGTAAAGTAAGCTCTTTCTCTTCCTGATTACTAAGTAACTTATCTGGAACGGATCTAAGTACAAAATCAGCAGGACTGCTAATTATAGTTTCATTAGATGCTATTTTGGTTTTAGTAACATCTATCATAATGATTTAATCAAAACACTTACCCTGTTAATTTTCTAAAAAGTGTTTGCTATAATTCGTTAGTAGATAATACTTAACTTTTTCTAGCGCAGATTCTTCTATATACTTTGCTCCAGTTCTGCTTTTACCGATTAAATCTCCAATCTCCCAATATGATAACTCTTGCGCCTGGCTGAAACCGAATCTTAGATTCAAAACTTCCTTTTCAATTTCTGTTAAAAGCCCAGGAACACTAAGTGCTTCTAGAATAAAATTCTTATCCAAGTTTGCTCTAATAGCTTCACTCATCGTATCTTTTTGATCACAACCAAATAGATTAGCATGTTTTCTATCACTTTCTTCTACCGGCGGGTAAATTGACTTACAGTTCATTGCAAAAAAAGAAGAATGAATTCTCCGTATTGTATGTGGCTTTTTATCCAAATCTTCTAAAAATCTAGAAAAGCTTAAATCAGGATCCTCATTTCTTCTATCTTGAAATTCCCTTCTAAGCCTAGAAATTTCAAGTAGCACATAGTTCGGCAATCTTACACTTCCAAATTGATCACATAATGAAGACCGCATGCTTTGTTTTATCCACCCAACTGCAAATGTACTAAGCTTATATTTAAGACCTGGGTCAAATCGGCTAACTGCTTTTTTAAGGCCAAAAGATCCCTCCTGAATTAAATCATTGATATTCAATTGCTGTCCCCAAGAACCCAGCTTAGTCCTCAGCTTTTTAGCTTCATTAACAACCAGCCTCAAATTACCTGCAACCACTTTTTTTTCAAGCTCTCGCATAGGAATTTCAAGTTTTTTTATTTCTGGCAATATTTTTTTTAAAACTTCAAATGGCAGCTTCGTATCTTTTTCAAGCTCAAATATATCGATAAGAACTAAATTAAATTCAGCAGCAAAATCACGAATTTTAAGCTCTGGATCTTTAGAACTTGAATTTAAGAAACTTTTTTTACAAATTTTTTTCTGTATAAATTCATCACTTAAAGAAAATTTATTTTGCAATGAACTTAAGCGGCTATCTATATCTTCAAACCTCTGATGCCATTCTAAAGCTAAATTCAATATAGACTCAAAATTATGATCAGACAAAAAAACACTTCCTGTTCCAAAACTATCATCTGCTACCTGCAATCCTAACTGACCTTCAATCAGTAAGCTTTTATAATATTTTTTTTTATATTCGCCAGTTAGATACTTTCCAAATAGCCTGTCTATTCTTTCAATGTGCGCAGCAAAAAATTTACAGATGAAGGCCCACTCTCAGGACTTATATTCTCTAACAACTTACCACTTGCAACCTGAGCTGCCGATTTAGCAAGCCTTGGAATTAAATCTTCTACTCTAATTTTTCTTCTTTCATTAGACCTATAAAATCTAGAATTACTACTAGCACCCCCTGCCGCTTGATTTTTTGCTTTAGCAAGTTTTCTCTTATCAAAAA
>JAGRAS010000362.1 GCA_020434465.1 Bdellovibrionales bacterium
ACATACTCCTAAAAAAAATTCAATTAAAATTAATGTCCTTAGCTCATGTAATGAGATTCGGAAGGAGGCTATTAAGGCTTTTGCTCAGTTCTGTAATGACTGTAGAAGGTGCTATCTTGCCTGGAAAGCTGGGGACTTTAGTGTGCTATGGCCACCTGGAGCTTTTAAACCTCCTATCCCTCCTCTTTATAATGCTATTGTATAGAGATTTTGTACTTCAGATAACTGGACAATGCATAAATTTATCTAGGCTTAGATTTATTGGTAAATTACTCCGTTAAGATTGAAGGTTCCTTAGAATTTTGCTTGATAAATTCAAAATTTACTTATTTTGGCTGAGTGAAGATAGACAAATGTGCAGGGAAAAATAGTTGGGGTGTACCAGTGCAGAACCAGAGCAGAGTTCTAGGTAAAGGCTTAAATGCTTGAAGTAGCTGAAAAATCAGCGCTTTTGTAAGCTTAATATGACAAAAAAGTGCAGTTTTTATGTCACATTGCCTTGGGTTTTATACATAACATTTTTAGGAATCAATTTTAGGTTTTATTAGAAATGAATGTAGCAATTATTATAGTTTTGTTTTTTGCTTTTGTTAGAGTTTTAATTGAGTTTTCAAAAGCAGAAAGTCTAGAAGCTCAGACCACACAACTTAAAAGAGCTAGAAAGAAAGCATCTGCAAAAATGCATAAAAATAGACATGAAAGAAATTTTAATAAGAGCTTGTTTGATTCTTCTGGACTAGAGAATAATCAAAGTGCTGTAAAGGAATTATCTACTTCTGAAAATATGCAAGCACAGAAGATTAATAGAAGTGGATTTACAAATTTATAATTCTTTAAAATTTGGACAATAATTTTTAGAATATCTTTTGGCTCTTCTACAGTGAGGTATTCCTGAGTATTCCCAAACGATTTCTTTTTCAGGTGTAACTTCAAATACTCTGCCCGCTGTGTCTTGAGAGATTAAAGTATTACCATTTGGAAGTCTTTGCAGAGATCCAGCACTTCCACTATAGAATTCTGAATCTTCATAAGACCATATCACTTCTTTAGTAACAGGATTAATTTCTAGAGCAATTGAAGCTTCTCTGAGTTTTTTCTTACCATTATCAAAAATTAATATATTTCCTGCTCCCGGAAGATCGCTTGCGATCATATGAGACTCGTGGGGAAGGATAAGCCCCTTTTTATAATTGCCTTCATATTTCCAAACAATTTCTTTAGTTTCTTTATCAATGATAAAAACAGTCGACCAATTTCTGGGAAGAAAAATAATATTACCTGGTTTAAATCTTTGATCGCCCTGATCAAACCACTTATTTTCTGGAAGCGGTCTAACAGTATTTACGTGGGTCCAATCAAGCGCATCGTCAATAAATTGTTTATTTCCAAGTGATCTTTTACATGGTCTTTTGCCGCATGAGTTTATATCTAAGTGATCTTCAGTGTTCCATCGCCAAACAATTTTACCATTTGGAGTGACTTCAAGCAGGCTGTCAGATCTATAGTTTCTTTTTACTGCATTTGGATTTTCTTTTAGTTCTTCTGGAACAAGTTTAAGCTGAGTTCTAATAGGAAAGAGGGTATTTCCATTTTTTAAACGAGTTACATCGTGATGAGCAGCGGAGCTAGCTTTATACTCCCAAACTATATTTCCTTGCCAATCATATTCGCGGATAAGTTTTTTTAATTTTGTGGGGTTATGAATTGCAATTAAGTTACAATTTTCAAGCAATTGTGCTCTTACTGCGCCGACTGGCCATTTATGTACAATTTCTCCATTAGTATTTAATAAATGGATTTCTTGTTTTCCATGCAGCGGATAAAGGGTGAAACCAGGCCAGGATTTTTCAGTGTTTTTGATTAAAATATGTGAGTTGCTTCGCTCATAAGTTTTTTTCTGTTCACAGGATGTTAGTAAACAAAAGAGTAGCAGATAAAAAAAAAGTTTATGCAACATAACTTAAACTGCACAAAATTTCATTTTGCTTATTCAACATACCCTGACTACTTAGCATATAAATAGCCAGAGTATGAATAACAAATTGTACAAAGTAATAGTTTAACCAAATCTGCTGCAAACAGAATTTTGTTGAGCTTCAGGAACTGTGAATACAT
>JAGRAS010000363.1 GCA_020434465.1 Bdellovibrionales bacterium
CGGACAGCCTATGTAAGATCTTGTGTTAACATCTACAGATTAACTATCAAGCTTAAGAACAGCCAAAAAAGCTTCTTGTGAGACTTCAACAGATCCAACTTGCTTCATTCTTTTCTTACCTTTCTTCTGCTTCTCTAAAAGCTTTCTTTTTCTAGTAATATCCCCACCATAACATTTAGATGTAACATTTTTTCTAAGTGCCTTTACTGTAGTTCTTGCGATCACTCTAGTCCCTACAGCAGCCTGAATTGCAACATCAAACATCTGTCTTTCAATAAATTCTTTTAGTTTTTCAGTAAGCTCTCTGCCTTTCGTGTATGCCTGATCTTTATGTACAATAACGCTTAAAGCATCTACGTTATCACCATTTAACTTAAGATCTAATTTAACAAGATCCGAAACGCGATAAGTAAGAACTTCATAGTCAAATGATGCATAACCTTTTGTACGACTTTTTAATTTGTCATGAAAATCTAAAATAATTTCACTGAGGGGTATTTCATAAGTCAAAACTGCTCTATCAACACCCTTAAATTCAATATTTTTTTGTATCCCTCGCTTCTCTTCACATAATTTAAGCACATTACCCATAAAACTCTTGGGACAATGCACTGTCACACCAGCAATCGGCTCTTCAATATGATCTAAATCTTGACCCGAGGGAAGTTTTGTTGGGTTATCAACCTCAACAACAATTCCATCTTTCAAAGTCGCTTTATAAATTACAGTAGGTGCTGTCGTAATTAAATCTAACTGGAATTCTCTTTCAAGACGCTCTTGAATAATTTCCATATGTAAAAGCCCGAGGTATCCACATCTAAAACCAAAACCTAAAGCAGCAGAATTTTCAGGCTCAAATGTAAAAGATGCGTCATTAAGACTAAGCTTCTCTAGCGCAGCTCTTAAATCCTGATAATCATCAGAATCTACTGGAAACATACCTCCAAAAACCATAGGTCTAACCTCTTTAAACCCAGGCAAAGGAGCAACACCAGTCTCACCAATTACAGTATCTCCAATTTTAACATCAGATAAATTTTTAATTGCCGCTGAAAAATATCCTACCTGACCACTACTAAGTTCAGGCACTTCTTGAGCATGAGGAGTAAAAACACCCAATTTATAAACCTCATACTCTCCACCACTCTTAGCAAATTTAATTTTCTGCCCAGGCTTTACTGAACCATCAATAACCCTAATTTGGATAACAACACCAAGATAAGAATCAAACCAAGAGTCATAAACCAACGCTCTAAGAGTTTGCTTAGCATCCCCTCTTGTTGGTGGCGGAACTTTTTCAACTATTGCTTGCAGAACTTCTTTAACACCCATGCCAGTTTTTGCTGAAATTGGCAAAGCATCTTTTGCATCAAGTCCAATTACGTCTTCAATTTCACGCTTTACTCTGTCAACATCTGCACTTTGAAGGTCAATTTTATTAAGCACAGGAATGATTTCAAGGTTATTTTCAACTGCCAGATAAACATTTGCTAATGTTTGAGCTTCAACTCCTTGGGTTGCATCTACAACCAATAAAGCTCCCTCGCATGCAGCTAATGATCTTGAAACCTCATAATGGAAATCTACATGACCTGGAGTATCAATTAGATTTAGCTGGTAAGTTTTTCCATCAGCTGCTTTGAAATTTAATCGAACAGTCTGGGCTTTAATTGTAATACCCCTTTCCTGCTCTAGATCTAAACGATCAAGATATTGGTTTTTCATCTCTCTAGCTTGTATTGCTCCAGTTATTTCTAAAATTCGATCAGCAAGGGTAGACTTCCCATGATCTATATGAGCAATTATGCTAAAATTTCGTATTAATTCTTTTGACATTCTTTAAAACACTAACTAGCTGCAAATTTGAGAACGATTCCACTCCGCAGTAATTTGAAAACCCTCTGAAATATTAACTTTTGGTTCCCAGCCCAGCTTTTCTTTAGCCAAAGAAGCATCAATTGAGCTTCTCAGCTGATCTCCAGGTCGATGTTCAGCATACTTTGCTAATTTTTCAATATCCAAACTTTTACAAATTTCAGAATAAAGTTCATTAACTGAGGTTTCAATACCAGTACCAATATTGAATACACCAGTTGCTT
>JAGRAS010000364.1 GCA_020434465.1 Bdellovibrionales bacterium
TAAAACTATCTAAAATGTATTCTTTGCTTAAGGTAGAATATCTTTGCTCAATGCCTGTTTTAGCAAGAATTTCATCTGCATGCAGAGCATTAGGTAAACTTGATAGAAATTGATTATCAAGCAATGTTTGCGGATATGCATGTCCAAAACTTAGGATATTAATCACTTAACCTTCCCCAAAAAGCCTTTACCAAAAAACGTGCTTTCAGAAAGTTGTTCTCTTCGCTAAATCTTTCCAAAAATTTTAAGGAAAGCCACTCCCCCTAATGTCCTGTATTAGCCTAATGTTTTCAACAGCTAGGGATCTATTCTTTTATTACAGAGCTATCCTCTTGTAAATATTGAATATTTACACACTTGCTGAATTTTAAATTGATAATAAAGTAATGTTTTTATGGAAAAAAAATCACGCCGTCACTTTTTTAAATTCTCATTAAGCACCACGCTAATCTCAGGTGTAATTGCACTTCTAATGTTTAGAGCTTCCTATTGGCAATGGACAAGGCACGAAGCAAAAATTGCCCTAATTGCAGAACTAGAAAATAGAATGCAGCAAGAAATTCTTAATCAAAATGAATTAGTTAATTTTAAGAATGATTGGTCACAGTTGATCCACCGTAAAGTTAATGTAACTGGTAACTTTGATTTTGATAAAGAGATGATCTTAAGAAATCGAAGATATAAAAAAACTCCTGGATTTTATGTGATTACACCTTTTAAACTTGCAAATTCAGAAACTGCTATTTTGGTTAACAGAGGATTTATTCCAGATAAACAATCAGATCCAGAATCTAGAATTCAATTCAGAAATTACCCTGGCCAAATTTCATTTTATGGCTTGATAAAAGACACAATGAATAGAAAGTTTTTAGCACCTGAAGATCCTCCTGCAGGTGAAAATAATAAATGGGTTGATGCTTGGCTAAGAGTTGATATCCAACATATGCAAAAACAAGTGCCTTATAAGCTTTTACCTGTTTATTTAGAGTTCATTGCTACAAATTCAGCAGAAATTTCCCTTGAGCAAATAGTTAAGTCTGATGTCGATAAAACAGATATGCTTTTCTTGCCAAGTAGGAGTGAAACTTTATCAACACAAGATGAAGCAAGAACTTACCCTATTCCACAAGTTAATACTTATGTGCCTCCAGGCAGGCATTTAGGCTATGTTTTTGAGTGGATTATCTTAGCTTTGATTACCATTGCAATTGGATTTATTGCTCAATTAAAACGAAATTAAGTATTTATTTTTTAAAATTTCTTAATATCTCCTGAGTAAACTCTGATTGTGAAAGCTTAGCACTTGTTAAGGCCCTATCTGCTAAGAGATTTTTCCATTCAACAATATCTTGATTAAGAATTGATTTGAAATTTAAAACTGCATCTAGATTATAATCTGCAATTTTTTTAGCCAGCTCATCAACTTTATTATTCAATTCTTCTTGCGTTGAACATACTTGAGCATATAAACCATTTTCTTTTGCCCACTCAGCATCTCGCCAATCTGCATCAATAGCCATATTAGCAAAAGCGCTTTTTCCAAGCTTACTTTCAATAATTGGTGCAATTACAAATGGCGCAAAACCTATAGAAAGCTCACTTAACTTTATTGAAGCGCTAGTATGAGCAATCACATAATCAGAAGCAGCAATAATGCCTACACCACCTCCAACAGCTTTACCCTGAACTTTAGTAAGAATTAACTTAGGGCAAGAGCGCATGGATAAAATTAATCGGCCAAAACCATAGAAAAAATCTTTTGCCTCTTCAAGATTTTCAATAGCCAATAATTCGTCAAAAGAAGCTCCAGCGCTAAATACCTTCTCTCCCTCAGACTCCAAAACAATCACAGAGATTTCTGCATTTTTTGCAAGCTTATCAAACTCTGAGATTAAACTGTTTAGTTGATGACTAGGGAAAGAATTACTTTTTGAATTAAAAAATTTTACACGCGCAATCTTATTGTTAATTTCTACTAATACCTTAGAATCTTGTTTGCTATTATCCATTATAGTTTTTGTGCCTTTTTTTAGATTACACTAGCACGGTGGCTCGCTAAATCCAATATTGCCCTTCAATACTATTGAATC
>JAGRAS010000365.1 GCA_020434465.1 Bdellovibrionales bacterium
TTAAGTGAAAAGAAAGTTCCAATAAAAATGGTTAAAATAAGTAAGCTAACTGATATAAAACCTCCTAAGTCAAAACTACTATCAAACCTTGCGGCAATCTCCACAATCAGATCTCTAAATAAACATAAAAATCTTGCAATTGCTTTTAAGAAAAAAGCCCCTTGATCAATTTTTACAATATAAAGCAATAATGCCAAAAAGCCTAGTTTACATGAAACGCAAGAAACTATTGTTGAAAAGATGGGATTTAAAAAAATACCAAGTAAAGAAATCCTTGAAAACCACACTCCTGCTACTAACATTGAGAACAAAGAGGCATATAAATTTGCTTTTAAAAAAGAACTAAAGTTAAAATATCTGCATCCATTTGTGCCAAGATAAATTCCACAGAGTGCTGCGTAAGTTAATTGAAAACTAGGTTCAAGCCAACATCCAGGCCAGAGCAGAAGCATTATAAAAGCAGAAGCAGCTAGAAGTTGATATTTTTTCTGTCCTAATTCAGATAAACTTCCAATAGAATATAAGAAAAGAGCTATAAAAGCCCTATTTGCAGAATCGTCAAACCCAACAATCCCGAGAAAAAACAATGAAAATAATAAAGAGAAAGCCAAACTAAAAGCTCTTACAAGACCTGTATTAAAAAAAATATCACTTCTAATTAATAGATTCTTAAAAAGTGTAAAGGCAGCCAAAAACATTAAACTAATTTGATATCCGGAAACTACCAATAAATGAGCGAGCCCTGTTAACTTAAAGACTTCTTCTGTTTCTCTAGAAAGAACATCTCTTATGCCTAAAGACATAGAAAGAAAGAGTCCAGATGTTTCATTATTACCCAATGCAGAAATCGTCATGCCTCTGATAAATTCTCGCACTGCAAATAAAAAAGAGCTTTCTACATGCTGAGGGTTTGTTGAAAACTTTATTTTACAAGTTGTAGATAAGCCAGCTCTAAGTAATTTGTTACTATATGAAAAAGGATTAAGCTCAGCTAAAATTGGTTTAAATTTTGCCTGGAACAAAAAATAATCTCCTGGCACAACTTTATTAAGATTACGCCAAGGAAGATCAATTGCGGTACATTCTGCCTTAAATTCTTTTCGATCTAAACTGTAAGCTTTTCCCTCCCTAGTTAATACATGTATTACTCTTAATCTAAGTTCTACTTGCCCAGGTTTTTTATATCGTGGCTCTGATAAAACCACCGCTCCATAACTGGCATCTAGATCTACATTAACTTGATTAGGAAAAACCGAGATTATTGATAAAACACCACTTAAGATAAAGCACAAGCAAATACGAAATCTTGGCAGTATCAGAGTAAATATGCCTAATAAAATTACCAAGGAAACGCCTAGAAACAAGTAGAAATGTCCCAACAACTGGCCAATAGCAAAACAAACTAGGGGCATAAAAACTGGACATGCCTCTCGTAGCCTCATTATAGCCTTTTTACTTGAAAAACTTACTTCGCTAGACATTTTTTTCTCTTGATTGTTAAATATGCCTATGAATATATCGAGAATTTCTTTGATACTGTTGCTTACTTTGCATTGCTCATGCAGCTTAAACAGAAAAATTGTAGTTAATTCGCAAGACTTCTCGATTCAAAACTCAAGAGGACTATTTGCAAACTATTCAGCCGATTTCTCTTTTGAAAGCCAAGAATACCTAAAAGATCTGCTATACAAGTTATGGTTATCTATCCCGGAACCATCCACTAATAATTATCACTTACTGGTTTTAAGTTCTCAGGATCCGCTTGCTCTCTCATTAGGCGCCGGTTATTTGGTAATTTCCAAAGAATTAATCTCCGAGCTCAAGACAGAAGGACAACTTTTTTTCGTAATCGCTCATGAGATAGCTCACTTTGAGCTTAAGCATGAAAAACTTGATGATTCAAAATACTCAGAAGTTGAACTTGAAGCGGACAACTATGCTATGGAAATGCTAATTGCAGCTGGTTATAATCCTAACGATGGGATTGCTTCTATTATTAATTTGTCTAAGCATCCTCGGGTTAAACATTCTGAAAAATATCCTTTACTAGAAACAAGAATTAGCGAGCTAAGAAAGATTATTAATAA
>JAGRAS010000366.1 GCA_020434465.1 Bdellovibrionales bacterium
TCTTTTTTTTAACTGCGATTTAGTAAAAAAATAAAACAGCTTCTTTAAAAGCTTTTTTTCTTCAGACGTAATATTTAGTTGATAGTATTTTCGATTAGCTTTTTTAGTTTCAATAAGAAGATTTTTAGACTTTAAGCGCTTAATGATATCCGATACTCCTCCCGGTGACAGTTTGCATATGGAAACTAGCTCTCTTAAATAGCGAGGGTGCTCACTTGCTAAAAAAGCATTGATTATCTTCATATGTGCTTGATCGCATATGAATTCTAAGATACTTGCTGCCATATGAATATTGTATGATTTTTCGAACGATTTGTAAAATCACAGGTTTAGTTAGAACCTGCTTCACTTGGTCTAGTCCAAATGAATGTCAAAACTGCGCCAATCGTTGCTGCTATTAGAAGCTTGATCCATAAGGACATATTAATGAAAAATAATGGGTAAGATACGATCAACAACATCCCAATTGTTGCACTAATTTTTGCTTTTCTTCTGATTACCCCATGAGCTTCCCACTCACGTACTATTGGTCCTATTCCAGGTTGTCGGTGAATAAAACTATGAAAACGTGTTGAGCTTCTTGCAAAACAATAGGACGCTAGAATCATAAAACAAGTAGTTGGCAAGATTGGCAACAAAGCTCCAATAATTCCTAAAATTAAAGAAACAACACCTGATATAAAAAAGAGAAGCCTTTTTATATCAATTTCAGGCATCGAAACTTTATCGAGCTTATCTGCTTTCTCTATTAGATCCATTTATATTCGATTAATAAGTGTTTACTTGTTAAGCAAAGCTTACAATGCAATTTATTCGTATTACAATACCGCACTATTTATGACAAAACTGTGACAAACCTATGAATTTCAGTATCTTAGTTGTTTTGAAAATTCCAGTTTGATAAAAAATAACCGATAATAGATATAAAGTTTTTATTATGATTCTTATTCAATGGTTCCAAAAAGGCGGGATTTTTATGTGGCCGCTACTGCTTTGCTCTTTTATTGGCTTAGCGGCAGTTATTGATCGACTTTTTGCACATTTTTCATCTAGACTAAATTTTGAGATTTTTATCGAGAGACTAAAAAAAGATTTATTATCTACTAATACTTTTTCATTGCCAAATTGGGTTAAAGATATAAAAAGTCCGCATTCTTCTTTAACGCAAGTCTATTTTGAGTACAAAGATCAAACAGAAAAAATTAGGAATGAAGCGCTAAAGCGCGAAGGTAACAAACTTTTATATTCACTTGATAAGAGAATGAGTCTGCTTTCATCTATTGTTGCTGTCTCACCCCTATTAGGACTTTTAGGAACTGTTACAGGACTTGTAGTTGCTTTTTATAGCATTGAACTTAAAGGTGGTGCTGTTCAGCCTACTGATTTAGCCGGTGGTATCTGGGAAGCTCTTTTAACTACAGTGGTTGGTTTATCTATTGGAATTCCTTTTCTACTTGCGCATAAATTTTTCCAAACTAGAAATGATAAAGTTGCAGCTAACATGCAAGAACTAGTAAGTGAGCTAGATGAAATCTATGCACTTAAGATGAAAGCGCTTGACACTTCAAAAGTCAAAAACTTTGAGGCATATGGCAGTTGAATTTAAAACTATCAAAAGATCTGAAGCCAGGCTAAATCTAACGCCTTTGATTGACGTTATATTCCAGCTGTTGGTTTTCTTTATGCTAACTTCAAGTTTTATTCACCCATCAATAAATATGGAATTACCAAGAGCTGATCTAGGTGGGCAAACTAACAAGGATCGAAAAATTATTCTTAGTTTAACAAAAGATGGGCAAGTGTTTCTAAACAGCGATCAAAGTTCTATTGCTTCACTGCCAGAAGAGTTGAGGGCTGAACTTGTAAAAAACAATGATAAATCAGTTTATCTAAAGTCTGATAAAGAAGTAAGCTATAATTCATTTTTTGAAATTATTGAAATTGCTACCAAGGCTGGAGCAGCTAATTTTCATTTAGTTCATGAGGCAAAAAATGTCACAGAATAGTTTCTTCAGTAAGGGGTTAATAATTTCTACGCTTGTGCATGGAATAGCATTTGCTGGTATTGGGCTGAATTTTGAACCA
>JAGRAS010000367.1 GCA_020434465.1 Bdellovibrionales bacterium
TACCCTCAGCGAAGTATGGTTCTGCTAATGAACTGGTATTATAAATTCTTATGCGATAGGCTCAGTTAACCTTTAAGATTCAACTTAAAATCAAGGATTTAAAATGGAATTTAATCAAAAACTTGATAACTATGCTGAAATAATTCTTAGCTATGGAGCAAATATTCAACCAGAGCAAAATGTGCTAATTTCTGGAGAAGTTATCCACAGGGAGTTTTTGTTGCTTTTAGCTCAAAAAGCCTATGAGAAAAAGGCCAAGTATGTTGAAGTTGAGCTTTTTGATCCCAGATTATCGCGGTTTAGAATTCAGAACTCAACAGAAGATAACTTAAGTTTTGTACCAAGCTTTTTAACAGAAAAATATAAGGAGTTAGTAGATGAGCATTGGGCAAGGGTAGTAATTTTAGGTTCTGAATTCCCTGATATTTTATCCGATTTAAACCCTAAGCTCACAAATATTCCTGAAAGAGCTCGCTGGAAAGCTGTTAAATATTATTTTGATGAGGGAATTGGTAAGAGTAAGATACATTGGACATTAGCTGCTGCCTCAACGCCAGAGTGGGCAAAAAAGGTATTTCCTTCTGAAACTAATCTGGAGAAAGCTCAGAGCCTTTTATG
The DNA here is from genome assembly GCA_020434465.1 of Bdellovibrionales bacterium. The sequence continues at coordinate 619 of JAGRAS010000367.1, forward strand.
GAATCAAATTTTTTCAATTTGCAGAGCTGATAGCTCTGACTTTGCTTCTCGCTGGAAAAAACACTTTGAAAGCTTAAAAGAGAGACAAGAAAGCTTAAATTTAAAGAAGATAAAGACTCTGCACTTTAGTGGCCCTGGAACTCAGTTAGATGTTTCTTTATCTGAACATGCAAGATTTCAAGGAGGCCCTGATATTGGGCCATTTGGTGTTTATTTTGAGCCAAATATTCCTACTGAAGAGTGTTTTACAACGCCAGATTATAGATTGACTAATGGTTTTGTGAGGGCAACGCGACCTTTTATGATAAATGGCAAGTTAATAAAGGGATTAGAGCTTAAATTTGAAGATGGAAATATTACTGAATTTTCAGCAAATGAAGGCCAGGAAACATTTAAAGAGTATATAAACACAGATGAGGGCGCTAAAAGACTAGGTGAGGTAGCCTTAGTTGGTATTGATTCGCCTATTTTTGAGAGTGGATTGATATTTGAAGAGATATTATATGATGAAAACGCTGCATGTCACATAGCAGTTGGCTCATCTTACACTTTTTGTATAGATGGTGGTAAAGAAATGACAAAAGAGCAGTTAAATGCTCTAGGATGCAATGACAGCGTAGTTCACACTGACATTATGATTTCAAATGAAAGTACAAAAGTTACCGCCACAACGTACTTAGGAGAGGAAATTTTGCTAATTGAAGATGGAAAATGGGTAAATTTTTAAAAAAAATTCCTACATTTTAAAACAATTTGAGCTAACTAAATTTGTTTTTTCACATATTACATTTTAGTTTTAGCAATTGCTTTTGCATTTTTTAGTTTCAGTTGATTCATTTTTGATTGTTAGTAAAAAGATCAATGGTTTTCAATAGATAGACATGCTTTTTTTAGCACTTTTAGTGATGAAAACTAAAAAAAATATCACCAAAAGTAGAAACAAAGATAAAAAAATTTCTGAAACAGATCTAAAAAAAGAAATTTGGAATGTTTCAATGCATAGATTTTAAAAGCATTTTAAAATTAAGATCTTGCCAAGTATAATAAAATGATGTCAATCTGTGTCTAACTAAAGTCTAAGGTGAAATCGTTTTTTTAACGATTATTCACCGAGTGTAAACGCGTTTACACTGACAAAACAAATAAGAGTTGTTCTTATTTGATTTTTTGGAAAGAGATCTTTTGTTATATAAAGAATTTTTCTTTTAAACATTAGGTTGTCTTTCATAACAAAATTGGAGACATATTAGTCATGGCTACAAGAAAAAGAAAAACTGCAAAAAGACCAGCAGCTAAGAAAAAGACTGCTGCTAAGAAAAAGACTGCTGCTAAGAAAAAGACTGCTGCTAAGAAAAAGACTGCTGCTAAGAAAAAAACTGCTGCAAAAAAACCTGCGCGTAGAAAAGCTACTCGTAAGAAAGCAGCACCAAAAAAAGCAGCTAAGAAAAAAGCAGCTCCGAAGAGAA
>JAGRAS010000368.1 GCA_020434465.1 Bdellovibrionales bacterium
TATTAATTCAGAAGCTTGATCTTCTTGCTTAGCAACCACTGAGCAATCAAAAATCGAGACTGGGTGCTTCGCAGGAGGCTGATACTTAACTTTATCTTGTAATCCAGTTTCAATAATTGGATTAAGATTAAGCTCTGCTAATGTAACAAAGCCTTTGACTCTCAAATTTTTAAGTAAAAGCGGGTGTACAGAGCAAATTGCTCCCAGGGTTTTTCCCCTGGCAGATAACTCCTGATATTCACTTGGATGAGTTCCTATCCAATTAGCAGAGATTATATTTGAATCAGCAGTAGTTTTTTTCGAATTTTTAGAAAAACTAATAGGGTAACCCAAAGTAGAAAAAAGTTTCTCAAGTAGATTTGCAACTTCAAGGTACTGATTTTTTTCTAAACTATAAAACAAAACTCCTAAATGAAAAGGTTCCTTAATTTCATTTTCTTTTAGATAAACCTTCCCATACTCAAAGATTCGAAATCCGTCATATGTTTTTGAGTTTAGCTCGGCAGCCTCAAGCAAATGAGGAGTTAGGGAAGGTCGCATTCTGTCTCTATCTTTAGATACAGGATTTTTAATTTTCAAGTTCTCATTTAAGTTAGACCAAGAATATTTTTTTAGAGTATTTTCGCCAGTAAGTGGATATGTTAAAACTTCTAATGATCTACCTTGTAAGACTAAAAAATCTCTAACCTCGCGCTCAACTTTTTTTTCCTTAGTAAAACTTACCGGTTCAACTGCCATTAAAGGAGCTTTGGGTTCTATTTGATCATAGCCAACTATGCGGCCAACTTCTTCTACAATATCTGCTTCTTCAACAAATCCGCGAATTGCTCTATAAAAAGGAACTTTTACAGATAGATATTCTCCATTTGCATTTAATTGAAAATCTAAGGAGTTTAAAATTTCAACAATCGTATCAACTTTTAAATCAATCCCCAGCAAGCTAGAGACTTTACCTACTGAAGTTTCAATTAATGGTTGTTTTTGTTCGGAAAGATCTTGGCCGGCATAGTCAAAGCTTCCAACAACTTTAGCATCTGGGCATATCTCAAGCAGTAACTCTAATGCTCGTAAAATTGTTTTTCGTTGTTCAACAATATGTATTCCCTTCTCAAATCTTTGTGAAGAATCAGTTCTAACTGCTAACCTATCTGAAAGTTTTCTTATCTTACCAGAATTCCATGAGGCAGCTTCAATAAACACTTTTGTTGTAGCATCTGAAACACCGCTCTCTTCACCGCCAATAATTCCACCGACAACTAAGGGTTTATCTTTATCTGCAACAACAGTATCTCCTTTTAAAAGTTGAGCAGTAGATTCATCTAAAAGTTTTAGGCTGGTATCTTTTGTTATTTTCTTGACTAAAACTTTATTGCCAGCAATCTTTTCGCGATCAAACATATGTAATGGGCCGCCTGTTTCAAGCATTACATAATTGCCGATATCAACAATATTGTTGATAGGTCTTAAACCAGCGGATTTTAAGCGAGCTTGCATCCAAGCCGGGCTAGGCATAACAGAAACTCCATCAACAGAAATTCCAAAATAACCTACACATGAAGAGTCAAGATCTACATCAATTTCGATAGGAGATTTGCCATTAGGAATATTTTTTAGAACTGATTTTTCCCAGTTTTCATCAAACTTGCGGTTTAATGGTTTTTTAAGAATTGCACCTAGTTCTCTGGCTATTCCTATGTGGCTCCACAAATCTGGCCTGTGAGTTATGGACTTATTATCAATTTCAAATACTGCATCAGCTTCAATCTTTAAATACTCAGAAAGACTTAGTCCAAGTTCTGCATCTTTGTTTAATGCCCAGATTCCTGAAGCATCATCACCTATCCCTAGTTCCTGTTGTGAGCAAAGCATTCCATTTGAAATTACTCCACGAATTTTTTTTGGTTCTAGAGTCAATCCGTTTGGAAAACTAGTTCCAATTGGTGCGTAAGGAACACGCATTCCTTCTTGAATATTTGGAGCACCACAAACAACCTCAGATTTTTCCTTACCATCTAAAGTAATCGTAGCTAACCTAAGTTTATCAGCCTCAGGGTGTGGGCGAATACTTAAAATTTCCGCTA
>JAGRAS010000369.1 GCA_020434465.1 Bdellovibrionales bacterium
AATGAATCAAAAATTAAAGTTAGTTTTTTACGGCACTTCAGAATTTGCTGCCAAAACATTAACTGCCCTGATTAAAAAATCTGAGTTTTCAGTGAGCTTAGTTGTAACTCAGCCAGACAGAGTAGCAGGAAGAGGAAATAAAGTTCAAACTTCCCCTGTCAAAGAAATCGCAATTGCTAATAATTTAAATCTTTTGCAGCCTGAAAATATTAAAAAAAATAAATCTGCATTTTTAGATCAATTACATTCTTTTGGGCCGTTTGATGTTGGAGTCCTTGTTGTTTATGGACAAATAATCCCCCTGGACGTTTTAGAATTTCCAAGTGCTGGAACTGTAAATATACACCCTTCTTTGCTTCCAAGATGGCGAGGAGCCGCTCCTATTAGAAGAGCTATTTTGGCTGGCGACAGGGAAACAGGAGTCTGTCTAATGAAAATGGAGGCTGGGTTAGATTCTGGGCCAGTGTACACTACAGAGAAAACAGAAATTAAAGAAAATGAATCAGCTGGCGAACTATCGGAAAGACTCTGTTTAATAGGTATTGAATTACTATTGAAAAATTTACCAGCAATCACCTCTGGGCAATTAAAGCCTACTAAACAAGAAGATCAAGGTATTACATACGCCGAAAAAATTCAGAAACAAGATGCAAGAATCAATTGGGATCAAGAAGCAAGTAAAGTAATCCTTCATATTCGAGCTATGAACCCTGAGCCAGGGGCATTTAGCTTTATTAATAAAAAAAGAATAAAAATTTTCAATGCTCAGCTAGTTGATACTAGCAACCACGAACATAAATCAGGATCAATAGTGAAACTTTCAGAAAACAAACTTGAGGTGGCATGCCAAAAAGGTATAATCTCATTAAGTGAAGTTCAGTTAGAGGGAAAAAGAAAAAATTCAATCACTGAGTTTTTAAAGGGCATTAAGCTAAGAGAAGATTTTGAATTTGGAGACTTTTAATGGCAAGAAGTTCGTTAGTAGCACCATCCATTTTAGCAGCAAATTTTGGTGATTTAAAAAATGAAATTCAATCTGTTGCAAGCCTTGGATCCGATTGGATTCATATAGATGTAATGGACGGAAGTTTTGTGCCACCAATTACATTTGGTGATAACGTAATAAAAGTTGCAAAAGAGGCGTGTAATTTACACTTAGATGTTCATTTAATGGTTGAACATCCTGAGACTCACATGGAAAGCTTTGCAAAGGCAGGAGCTGATAGATTTGTTGTTCATCAAGAAACCTGCCCTCACTTACATAGAACTTTATCAGCGGTGAAAAAACTTGGTATGAACTGTGGTGTTGCAATTAATCCAGCGACTCCAGTTACTACAATTTTTGACGTTTTAGATTCCTGCGAACTTGTACTTATTATGACCGTTAATCCTGGCTGGGGTGGACAAAGCTTTATTAGTGAGTGCGTTTCAAAAATCAAGACTTTAAGAAATGAAATTGATAGCAGGAGATTAAATACCTTAATTCAAGTTGATGGTGGCATCAATCAAGAAACTGGTAAACAATGCTTTGATGCTGGTGCAGACGTGTTTGTAGCTGGCTCATACATTTTCGGTAGCCAAGATCGTGAAGCCGCAATAAAAAGCCTTAAATTCTAGCATGAATTTTATTCTAACCTTCCTAGCTTTAATACCTTTTTACCTCATCGGAGCCTTTCCAACGGGAATGATGCTAGCTAAATCTCAAGGAATAGACATCACTAAAAAAGGTAGTGGAAATGTTGGCGCAACTAATATTGCACGCGTTATTGGTAAAAAAGCAGGCATCATAACTTTATTAGTTGATGTCAGCAAAGGACTTATAGGAAGCCTAATAGCATCTTTATTTGCTGATAGTTATTTTGTACCACTTGCAGGTGTAATTCTGGTTGCAGGACACTGTTTTTCACTCCCGCCAAAACTAAAAGGTGGCAAAGGTGTAGCCACAGCTTTAGGAGTGATGTTGTTTATAAACTACACTGCTGCCCTTACAGGAATTGGAACTTTTATAATTGCATTCTCAATTTGGAGAATTGTGTCATTGGCGTCACTAGCTGGTGCATTAATAGTTCCACCA
>JAGRAS010000036.1 GCA_020434465.1 Bdellovibrionales bacterium
CAATAAGAGCTTACAGCGCATGTAAGATCTTGTGTTAACATCTACAAATCAGTATTTTTAAATTCTTAAGACAAGCCTATCTGCTTTGCAATTATGTTGCCCATAATCTCACTAGTTCCACCACCAATCGGCATCAAGCGTAAATCTCTCCACCATTTTTCTGGATTAAACTCCTTTGTGTATCCATAGCCACCATGAATTTGAATTGCTTTGTCTGCTATCCAAACCGCGTCTTCACATACTTTTCTCTTAGCACCTGATACTTCAGCACGGCATTCACTGCCATCATTGAGTAGAGTAATAGCGTGGTGGCATAAAGCTTCTCCGGCAATAATTTTTGTGTACATATCCTTTAGCCAATTATTAATTAAATCGATCTCTCGAATTGGCTTGCCAAAAGCTTTTCTGTCTTGTGCATATTTAACAGTTTCCTTGAAACAAGCTCTAGCTGCTCCAAGTGAAGTTAGTGTTAACATCATTCTTTCCCAATTTAAATTATTGGATGACTGAACCCAACCCTCTCCTAAACTGCCTAAAATACATGAATCATCGACTTCAACATTTTCTAACACTAATTCTGCAGTATCTGAAGAACGCCAACCCAACTTATCTAATTTTCTACTTACTGAAAAACCAGGTGTTTTAGTGTCGATAACAAAAGTTGTAAATCCTTTGTAGCCAGCTTGCGGATCTGTTCTTGCTAATAAAAGTATAAAATCAGCACGTGCACCATTAGTTATAAAAGTCTTCGCTCCATTAATAACCCAATGATTACCTTTCTTTTCTGCTTTTGTACTAAGGCTTGCTAAATCACTCCCAGCTCCAGGCTCTGTAAAGGCATAAGCCCCAATTGCTTCTCCGGTTACGGCAAGTGGCAACCACTTTTGTTTACTTTCATCAGTTCCAAACTTTGCAAGACTATGGCTTATAACAAGTGAATGCATATTAACTGCCACTGTAAGCCCGACATCACAAAGCTCACCCCAAGTTTCACACCAAGCAGCAGCAAGTTTATAATCTCCACCGATTCCACCATACTCTTCTGGTATCAAAATTCCTAAAAAACCCTGCTCGCCGAGTTTCTTAAAAACATCATCGGGGAAAAATTCTTCCTCTTCCCATTTTTTTAAATGTGGACTTAGCTCAGATTCACAAAATTTCTTAATGCTGTGTGTAAAAACTTCGTGTTCTTTATAAAATGAGCTGTACATAAAAATATCGACTAATGAATTATAACCCGCTGTCACCTCAAGGAATTTAATCTGAGTATCAGCCTAGTTAAAATATAGAAACACTTTATAAAAGCAAACTTTTTTGCCAAAAAAATGCTTGGCAAACCACCCTACTATTATAGTACATACCAGGCGCTTTTGAAAATGTCATTAAGGGAAACTAAAACTCTTACTAATGACTGGCTTTTTCTTTAAAAAAAACGTAGTTTTTATCTGCTTAAATCAAATAAAAAAATATTAGTGAGATGCCCACCAAAGAGGATATAATTGAAGTACTTAAAGAAATCGAGGATCCTGAGCTTTTTCTGGATATCTGGTTTTTAGGTTTAATCTATAACATTAGTATCGATGAAGATGACAAAGAGGTCGATATAGAGATGACTTTTACAACTCCAGCCTGCCCCGCTGCTCCGAGTTTAGTACAGCAAGTACACGATAAAATATCTGCACTTAATGAAGTAAATAAGGTAAATGTTGAAATAACTTTTAATCCTCCTTGGGAGCCAAGTGATGATGTAAAAGCTATGCTTGGGATGATCTAATGACCTTTCTTTATTCGACAGAACAAGAAGAATTTCAACATACACTTAGAAAGTTTTTTTCAGAAATCTTAACCAGTGACTACCTACGAAATAGGATGGAAAGTTCTATCGGCACAGATGATGAACTTTGGGATTCACTCTCAGAACTAGGTCTTTTTGAATATTTCTGCGAAGCAAATGATGATGGCGGTTCTTTTCATGATTTAGGTTTAATTGCATTTGAAGTTGGTAGATCTCTACTTCCTGAGCCTTTGATTGATACAATTTTTGCGAACTGTTTTGTATTACATCGCTGGCTTGATGATAAAACTTTTAGCACCTTCAATAAAAGATTTCCTGCAATTACAAAAACTGGTTTGCTAAATGGCGATCTTTTCGTAAGCATAGCTCCACCGGTTGATGAAAAATCCTTCTCAGCAGATAAAAGTATATCAGGAGATTTGCGATTAGTTCCTGCTGCCTCAGACTCCGATGCAACAATTTGTTTTAATAATGATTCTTGCTTTCTGATTTCTCATCTTGATTTAGAAGCTAAAGATAAGTCTAAAACAATAGAGTTCTTAGCAGAAAAAACGCTTGATAAAATCAATAAATTCTATTCGATTAAACTCAAAAAAGCTGCCTGTATAAAAATTGGTGATATCGAAAAAATATACTCTGCTCTTTTATGCTTAAAAGCTTTAGAACTTGCAGGTTGTGCAGAAAGAGCTTTAGAGATGACTACTGATTATGTTAAAACTCGAAAACAATTCGGCGTTCCAATTGGTGGCTTTCAAGCAGTTCAGCATAGAGCCGCTGAAATGTTAGTTGACGTAGAGTCAATGAAACAACTTAGCACTTTTGCTGCTTGGACTGAGAAAAATTCTCCAGATCAATTTGAAATTGCAAGTAGAGCAGCGATTCAACACGCAGCAATCAAAGCACCAGCAGTAATAGAAGCTGCAATTCAACTGCATGGTGGAATTGGATTTACTTGGGAATACGATCTGCATCTATTTCTACGAAGAGTAAAAATGATCTGTGCTATGTGGCAACCAAGTGAAAACCAACAAATTAAGTTACTTGAGCTGGCTAAAAAAATCTAAGCTTCAAGAATTAACACTTTTTTTAAAATTTATGTTTCTAAAAATTCGCATAATGCATGAATAATGCAAATATGCGCTTCTTGTATTCTGTCAGTTTCATCGGAAGGTACAATAATTGAAATATCAGCAATGCTTTTTGCCTTACCTCCTCCTTTACCAGTTAACAGAATAGTTGTCGTTCCTTTTGCCTTTGCATTTTCAATAGCTTGGATAATATTCTTCGAATTTCCTGACGTTGAAATAGCGATCAAACAATCATTAGCATTACAAAAAGTCTTTGCTTGGCGGCCATAAACAGTTTGAAAGTCATAATCATTTGCCCAACAGGTCAGTGTTCCGGGATCCATGAAATGCATTGCCTTTATTCCTTCACGATCTCTTTTATATCTAGCCACTAATTCTTCTGTAAAGTGCATCGCATCGCAGGCTGAGCCTCCATTACCACAAGCATAGATAGTGCCTCCATTAACAACAGTTTTCTTTAAGCTATCTGCTGCTTTATCAAAATTTTCAATAAAGCTATCGTCTGCTGCTAATTCGGTCTTAATCCTTGCTGACTCAATTAAAAAGGACTTAATTATTTCTTTCATCTAAATTTTCCCTTGCGCTACCGAACTTTAGCAAGTTTTTAGCATAAAAGAAAAGAGATTTCCAAAGCTCTTTGCTATTGCACCATCCCTGCTATTTAGTATTATTTGTTAAAATCTGGCTTAAGGAAAATTATATGCGAGAGTACTTTATTTGGTTAGCAAAAATTATAACTTCTGTAGTTGTTTTTTTTATTTTTCTTGGAATGCTTGGTGGCTTTTTAGCTTCAACTGCAAAAATCAGTAAAGAATCAATACCAACGAATAAAAAGACTGTGGCAGTAATTAATTTGGAGTCAATTATACTAGACTCAGAAGACATAATAAAAGAACTTTATACCCAAGTAGATAATGATCAAATAACTGCGATTGTTTTAAGAATTAACTCTCCAGGTGGAGCCGTAGGCCCTTCACAAGATATTTATACTGCTGTGACAAACTTGAAAAAAATTAAACCAGTTGTTGTTTCTATGGGAGCAGTTGCAGCATCAGGAGGATTGTATGCTGCACTTGGTGCAAGCAAAATTTTTGCACAGCCTGGGACAATGACTGGATCTATTGGAGTTGTACTTCAAGTGCCAAATGTCCAAGAAATCACAGACAAAGTGGGTTTTAAAATGACCACAATAAAAGCTGGGGCTTTAAAAGATGTGGGAAATATGTACAGAGAAATGTCGCCAGAAGAAAAAGATTTTTTAACAGGACTTGCAGATGAAACCCATGCTGAATTTATCAATGCAGTGGTTGAAGGTAGAGGCCTGCAAATTTCAGCTGTTAATAAATTTGCAGATGGTAGAGTGATTCTAGGATCACAAGCAAAAGCTCTCGGTTTAATTGATGAAATCGGTGGAGTATATGAAGCAGCAGCTTCTGCACTACAATTAGCTAATAAACCATTAGAAAAAGATGAAATACCTAACCTCTATTATCCAGATGATAAATTTAAAGAGTTTAGGAAATTGTTTGAAGCCTCTAGCTTCTTAAAAAGTTGGTTTGGAATTACCGAAACCTCTCGTTTAATGTATTTAATGCAATAGTCTTTTTTGATTATTTAATTAGGTAGTCCATAATATTGTTTTAACGTCTTTTTGTTTGATTCTAAGTAAATTTCCACTGATAATCTAAAGAGAAATACTTAAAAGATTTTTGTTAAAAATTCTAGGTGTTTATTTTAGATCCAGCATACCCTAGAATTAAAATGATTCTAGAACTTTTACTTTTTTAGATTGAGTAATTTTTTTCTAAATTCTTGAAATTTTATTATGCTAAATGAGTTTATAGACTTATTAAATACTAACTTCATGCCACATGGGCACTGTTACTTATGGAGCCCTTTTATTTTGTGGGGGCATGCAGTATCAGACGTAATAATTGCAATATCTTACTTTTCGATTCCAATTGTTCTTATTTATTTCATACAACAACGGGATGATATCGTCTTCTCACGTGTCTTTATTTTATTTGCAGTCTTTATTTTAGCTTGTGGAGTTGGACATTTATTAGATGTTTGGAACATTTGGCATGGTGACTATACTCTTTCTTCAGTTGTAAGAATTATTACTGCACTTGCTTCATTGGCTACAGCAAGCGTTCTTTGGCCTTTACTGCCAAAAGCATTGCAAATACCCAGCACTAAAACTCTTGAAAAACAAATTCGAGCAAAAAGAGAGGCCCTTAAGCAATTGCAGAATATAAAAAGTGAGCTTGAGGATCGGGTAAAAGATCGAACTAGAGAGTTAGAGGAATTCAATAACATAGCTACCGGACGTGAACTTGAAATGATAAAGCTTAAACAAAGAATCAATGAATTATGTGATAAATTAAATCTTCCTCATGAATTTGATTTAAGTTTCTTAAATGAGGTCGGAATAAATTATGAAGACTAAGGAAATTCCGAATATTATCTCTCCATCTGCAAAAAGCTGCAAAATTAACTTTACTGTAATTTACCTGGGAATATTTGTTTGCTTAGCAGTATGGCAATTATCGCATGTTTTTAAATTAGAATTTATCTATAACTCTAAAAACATATTTCCTTTATCGAACATTTTATGTCCGCTAATCTTATTAGTTACCTTTTTATTAGAAAGACTAGTCTCTCTTAAAGCAAATATTACAAATTATAATTCGAAATTTTTAAAAACTAGTAAGATACTTGAAGAAACATCAAATGAAATTAATAATATAAACACAAAGCTTAAAAATCGTGAGTTGGAACTTGTTCAACAAAGAAAAGCAGCTTTAAACATTGCAGCTGATGCAAAAAAAGCCCTCGAACAAGCTGAACAAGCAAATATAACTGCAAATGAACAAAGAAAAGCTTTTCAAGCTGTTGTTAATTCATCACCCAACGGTCTTTTAGGAGTGAGCCGTGATGGTAAAATTGAACTTGCTAATAAAACTTTAGAAAAAATGTTTGGCTACACTAACGAAGAATTAATTGGACAATCAGTTGAAATTTTGATTCCAATGGAATTCCATCATAAACATAAAGGATTTGTTGATGGGTTTTTTCAATCACCTGATGCTAGACCAATGGGAGAAGGACGTGATTTGTTAGGCCAGAGAAAGGATCAAACTACCTTCCCGGTAGAGATTGGTTTACAACCATTGGCTGGAAAAAACTCTTTATCTGTTATTGCCGCCATTACTGATATAACCCAAAGAAAAAAATACGAAGAAGATCTTAAACATTCTAATGAAGAGCTTGAGCGATTTGCTTATGTTGCCTCTCACGACTTGCAGGAACCATTAAGAATGGTTGGTAGTTTTGCCTCAATTCTTCAAGAAGAATATAGTGGTAAATTTGACGAAAACGGACAAAAGTATCTAGATTTCATGATCGACGGTGCTAAGCGTATGCAAACTCTTGTTCAAGACTTACTTGCCTATTCACGTACAAGCAGCCGAGAAATTAATCAGGGGAAAATAGATGGCAATAAGCTTCTAGAGCAAGTCTTAAAAAATCTCTCAGTAATAATTCAAGAATCCAACGCCAAAATTAGCCATGATCCCTTACCCAACTTTATTGGCGACGAGAGTTTACTATTCTTAGTTTTTCAAAATTTAATTTCTAATGCTATCAAGTATATGTCACCTGATAAGACTCCGGAAATACATATAAATGCAGTTAACAATTATAATAAATGCACTATTTCTATTAAAGACAATGGAATTGGAATTCCAAAAGAAGCCTATAATCGAATTTTTATTATCTTTCAACGGCTTCACGGTAGACAAGAATACTCAGGTACAGGAATTGGACTGGCTATATGTAAAAAAATCATTGAGAGGCATGGTGAGAAAATTTGGTTAGAGTCTGAGGAAGGAAGAGGAACAACTTTTTATTTTACACTTAAAACAATCCAGTAGGAGGAAAAATGCAAGCTGAACCAATTAAGATTTTACTAGTCGAAGATAATCCAGGTGATGTCGAATTAGTAAAAAGAAGCTTACGAAATGGTAAACTTACTAATGTACTATACCAAGTTAAGGATGGAGTTGAAGCAATGAAGTTTTTACGCAACTCTAATAGCGAAGAGAAAAATCCTTGCCCCGATTTAGTTCTGTTAGATATTAATTTACCAAACAAAAATGGATTAGAAGTATTAGAAGAGATTAAAGAAGATCCTATTTTAAAAACTATTCCTGTAATAATGTTAACAACATCTAGTGCTGATTCTGACATTCTACTTAGTTACAAACACCATGTTAATGCTTTTGTTACCAAACCAGTAGACGCACAGGAATTTGTTGAAACAGTTAAAACGATAGAAGAGTTTTGGCTTACATTAGTTAAATTACCAAGCAAAATAAAAGATGTATAATATCAATAAGTTATGCTTTTTCTTGGAATAGACGTTTTTTTTACTATAAGGGTTTCCAGGATATTCCGAGATACTAATGGGGATTAAAAATGGATCAAATTAGGACTTTAGTAATTGAAGATTCACCAGGTGATTTTGCTCTCACGCAGAATTGCCTTGCTAAAGTTTGTGATAGTTCCGATGGGGAATTTATAGGTCGTAAAATTTTGGTCGACTGGGCTCAGACCATTAAAGAAGCAAAAGAAAAATCACAACAAAACGACTTTAAGCTCGTACTATTAGATTTAAACCTACCTGATGCATCTGGGATTGACTCAATTGATAAAGTAATTTCTATCTTTCCAGACTGCCCAATTGTTATTCTTAGCGGCTTATCTGATGCTAAGCTTTCAATAGAAGTTGTTAGAGCTGGAGCACAAGATTATTTAATAAAAAACGAACTGAATCCGTTAAACGTTGGTAGATCAATACGCTATGCAATCGAAAGATTTGAATTAGTTCGTGAACTAAAACAAAAAAATGCAGATCTTGAGGCTTTTACAGCAGTTGCAACTCATGACCTTAAATCTCCATTATACAAAATTAGTGAAGCAAGTGAATTACTTTTAGAAGGCAATATCCATGACGAAGAACAAAAAAACATGTTTCTTGAGATGATTCGTCGGGGCGCCAGAAGGCTTGGCCAATTGATTGATGATCTGCTAATGCTTTCTCGAATTGGACATGAGGCAGTTGAATTTTCTAATGTAGATCTTAATCAACTATTTGACGATGTAGTAGAATCTCTTGATACTTTAATATTAAAAGAGAGTGCAAAAGTTACTAGAGATGACTTGCCCACCCTATTTGGCTGCCGCTCTGGACTAACAATAATTTTTCAAAATTTAATCAGTAATAGCTTAAAATACAGATCTGAAAGAGACCCTTTAATTAAAGTAAGTAGCCAGCAAGAAAATAAGGTCTGGAAAATTATTTTTTCTGATAATGGAATGGGAATCGACCAGCAGGAAATTAACAATATTTTTCAACCTTTCGTTCGTGGTAGTGGTAGCTACGGAACAGAAGGATCTGGGATCGGTCTTGCCACTTGCAGCCGCCTAGCAGAACTGCATTACGGAAATATCACTGCCGAATCGATTATTGGTGAGGGAACAAATATAATTCTTAGCCTACCTAGTCAAAAAATACTTAATGTTGGGAAAAACAGAAATTTAACAAAAATCTCTACAATTTCTACTAATTCGCATGCAAAAATATTACTTGTTGATGATGATCAGTTACAAACTAAAATTATCAGTAATGTACTAAAAAAAGTTGGTTTCGATGTAGTTGCATTTACTGAAGCTAAGGAAGCATTAGAGGCAATAAAGCAACATGATTTTGACTGCATTATTTCAGATTTGATAATGCCCGGAGTATCAGGCGAAGAACTATTGGTTCAAATCAAATCAGAGTCGGATTTACCAGTAATTATTTACACTGGCATGGCTCAAAGCGCTAAAGATAGAGTGCTTTCGCTTGGAGCTGCTGACTGCGTACAAAAGGGAGATGCGGCAAAAAAACTGCTAGAATCAATATTTTTACAGCTAAATATTTCGCCGTAATATCTAAAGTTGGTTTTTTCCAGGCTTTAGACAAGGTTTTTTCCAGGCTTTATAGATGACGACTAAAAATAAAATAAATAAAGATTGGCTCCAAAGCTCAACTATAAATGCTGGAGTTTCGACGAATTCATTTAGTAGTAAATTTTCAATGGAGAAGAACCCTATGGAAGTAGCACATAACACAATGCAGGATGATTGGGGCCAAATGCCTGAGATCTTCCCGCTAGCAAAACGAACTCCGGCAAGTCATACAATTTTACTTGTTGATGACGACCCAGATCATTTAATAATTTATTCAACATTACTAGAAAATTCGGGCTTTAAAGTTAAAACGGCTAACAACACCAAAATGGCAAAAGCTTTGTTGCGAACTAAGAAATTTCAAATGGTAATTTCTGATGTTATGATGCCAGGTGAAAAAGGCGATGAATTTGTTCATTGGCTAAAAAGAAATCCAAAATTTAGTCAGATTCCAACAATTGTTTTAACTGCAACTAGGAACGATGTTTCAGACCTAGTATTAAAAAAATATGGTCCTGATATGTTTTGCATGAAGTCTGAGGCAATACGTATGTTACCTATGCAAGTTGATTATTTGCTTTTCTAAAGCTCATTTGCTGTACTTTACTGACTTTCACAGAAGCTTTATAATTTTCTTGGTTATTTTTTTAATTTTGTTACATTAAAATTAACAAAGGTTTTTTTTGAGGTGTTAAAGGTGAATTAAGCTATAAGTGATTTATGCAGCAAGAAATAAAAAATTCATGTTTTGGCAAACAAATCCTAGTTGCTGAAGATTGCCCGGATGCAAGATTGCTTTTAAAATATACACTTAAAGAAATTGGAGTTGAAGTATCCTTTGTGAATAATGGCAAAGACTGTGTAAAAGAGGCTTTGCGTGCTTTAAATGACAACTCGCCTTACCGCCTTATACTTATGGACATTCAAATGCCGATTCTTGATGGCTATGAAGCAACTAAACAACTTCGTAGCAAGGGGTACAAATATCCAATAGTAATTTTGAGCACTAGATCTACCAGCATAGATCAGGAAGCAACTTTAGATGTTGGCTGTAACTGCCACCTAAGCAAACAGTCTGGAAAAGAAGTATTACTAGAAACTGTTGCCGGCTATTTGCAATAATTTTTTTTTAAAAAAAAAGTTCCTTAAGGGGGATGAATCCTTAAGGAACCTTAGAGCTTAAGTTTTTTACACCTAAGCGGGACGTTCATGTCAAATCAAATATTAAGC
>JAGRAS010000370.1 GCA_020434465.1 Bdellovibrionales bacterium
TCCAGGCATACCTTGTTCTTTTGGTGTAAGTACTATTTCTGCTCCATAAGATTTCAAAACTCGCCTACGCTCAAGTGACATAGATTCAGGCATAGTCAAAATCAATTTGTATTGCTTTACAGCTGCCACCATTGCTAGACCAATTCCAGTATTTCCAGAGGTTGGTTCTAGAATCGTCATCCCTGCTTTTAGCTGCCCAGTTTTTTCAGCTTCTGTAAACATAGCAAGAGCAATTCTATCTTTAATACTTGCTCCAGGATTTTGACGTTCAAGCTTCATCCAGACCTCATGCTTTGAGTCGAATAAACGATTAAGCCTTACATGAGGAGTATTTCCAATTACTTCTAAAATATTTTTTGCTTTCATTTATTTTCCCTTTTCAGAACCGACTAAAATTGTTTCAGCTTTATGATAAACTCTCGAGTTTGCAGGTATTGACTCTGTGATCCAAACATTACCACCAATAACAGATCCTTTACCAATCAATGTTTCACCCCCAAGTATAGTTGCATTTGAGTAGATCACAACATTATCTTCTATTGTTGGGTGTCGCTTACTACCATTTTGTTCTTTAGAAACACTTTTACCACCTAATGTTACCCCTTGATAAATTTTTACATTATTACCAATCACCGTAGTTTCACCAATTACTACTCCAGTAGCATGATCAATAAAAAAAGATTCGCCAATAACAGCCCCTGGGTGTATATCTGCCCCAGTTTTAGCGTGCGCACGCTCAGAAATAATTCTGGGAATTAGTGGCACTTTAAGGTGATAAAGTTGATGAGCCAACCTATATAGACCAACCGCTAAAAACCCAGGATAAGTAAGGATAACTTCATGTATATCTCTTGCCGCAGGATCTCCAATTAAGGCTGCTTCAGCATCTTTCAAGAGTAATGATCTAATAGATTCTAAACTCTCAAAAAATTCTTGTGTAATTTTATTTGCAATTTCTTCAGGATAAGTACCAGCTAGCTTAATAATCGAACAAAGAGAATCTTTTGATAAATCAAGGGCAGTAATTAAATCAGCTTCAGATCTGATCTCATCATTTAAGTACTCAGGAAAAAGTAACCTTAACAACTTTAAAGTATTTTCAAATAGCTTTGCAGAAACTAAATGAGTTAATGGCACTTTATTATCAGAATTATATAACTTAGATGCTAAATTTTTCATAGTTGAGAAAGCGCAGCATCCAAATCTTTGATAATATCATCAGCTGACTCAATTCCAACTGCAAGCCTTACACCACCAGGATGCATACCAATCTTCATTTGTTCTTCAGCAGAATAAGCAGCATGAGTCATAGAGCCAGGATGCTCAATTAAAGTCCTAAGTTGTCCAAGGCTCACTGCTAAGGTTATACAATAAGAATTATCTGCAATAAAATTCATCATCTTCTCACCATCACTTTTAGAGCCTTCAAGTGAGTCTGATTTAAGTGTAAAATAAATTATTATACCTGGAGCAAAATTACCATCAAAGTCTTTTAGCATCCTTGTAGCAATTTCATATTGTGGGAATGACTCTAATCCAGGATATCTTACATTCTCAACTTTTGGATGCTGCTCTAGATACTCTGCAACTTTCATTGCATTACTTTGGGACTTTTGAATACGCAATGGCATAGTCGATATGCCATAAACTAAAATATGCCAAGCTGTTGAAGGTGAAAGATTGCCGCCAAAATCCTTTCGATAAAGAATTAGAGAATCAAGAAATTTTCTATCAGCGACAACCGCGCCACCCATTTCAGTTCCAAATCCACTTATTCCTTTAGTCAAACTATGGACAATAACATCTACACCAAATTCTCCAGGTCTTTGACAAAAAGGAGTGGCAAATGTGTTATCAATTACTGTGATAATCTGACGGTCTTCACTTCTATTCGAGTTGATTTGCTTAACTCTACTCATTACAGCTTCAATATCGATTAACTGAAGTGTTGGATTCGCAGGCGACTCTAAATAAATGACACGAGTTTTATCAGTCACAAATTCCAAAAAAGAATCAGGATTACTAAAATCTGTAAAATTTACTTTAAATCCATATCTGCCTAACCAAAAATT
>JAGRAS010000371.1 GCA_020434465.1 Bdellovibrionales bacterium
CGCTCTTCCGATCTTTTTACAGTTTGATTTACTACTATTTCAGCCTCTGAAAATATTTCGTTCCAATTTCCACCAGTAACAAGAATTGGCGATCTTTTTGATAATTCCTCAAAGAAATTTACTCTTTCTGGATTTAACTTCTTGTTTAATGTGCCTACAAAAACAGCCCCATACTTTTTCTCAAGTTTAGGAGTAACATCATGAGAGGCCCATAATGGTATCCATTCAACCTTACGGCCAACATCAGCAAAACAATTTAGATAATCTTTCTGAGCCACCCAAGTCTCATCAGCAAAGACTGAGATATACTGGTGTAAATGTGAATGATGATGAGTATCTATGGAATAAAATAAAATTGGTACTTCATAATCTTCTAGCCCAGAGAGTACTATTGGTGAACTATTATCCCAAATTACAATAACATCAGGTACAAAATCTAGACCTGCCTCTGAGATTGCCAATTTTACATTTATCGATGGATACCTAGGAAGAACATCTAAATGTGAGGGAAAGCCTATACTTAATACTTGATGCCCTTCTTCTTCAAATTCTTTTTTGAACCAAGACTGTCCTACTAATAAAATTTTCACCAAGTTTACCCAATCTTATAAATTTGAATTTACAGGCGTCTCTTGCTTAATTCTTTGATAAAGCTCAGTTGCACCTTTATGATCAGGATTAAATATAAATACTTTTTCTAGTTCAGAAGAAGCTTCTTGCATCTTCCCCTGAGAATATAAACACCCAGCCAAAGAATAAATCAAATCTAAATCCCCTGGTTTATGATCTAGCCATTCGCTAACGATTGCTTCTACTTCACTAAATCTAGATAGAGCAAATCCAACCTCAATAGCACCTAAAACTGCTCTTTGATTCTCAGGATTTCTTTTTAGTGCTTCCTGATATAAGTCCATTGCAATATCAAGTTCTTGCTTCCAAGTATGATAAAGTCCTAGCCCAGCAAATGGAACATCATAGTCTGGATCTATCTCAGCTGACTTTACGAAACAAGAGCGAGCTTCTTCCCACTGTCCTTGATTTGCTAATATCGCACCTTGTCCTGTAATGGCTCTAGCTGACATTGGATTTACCGCTAGAATATCGGCATACATTTTCTGCGCAATTTCAATGTTTTCTTCAAGAACAGCAACCTCTGCTAATAATAAGCTTGCTTGTTCTCTTTGCGCTTCAGTTGCTATCTTGCTGTTAAGAATATCAATAGCTCCCAGCTTAACTTCTTCTGTTTTTCGATCCCTTTTCAAATATTCTAATTCAAATAAACGATCTTCCACTGAAAAGCCAGGTACATCTTGCACAGATGTCCAACTTGCTTGCTGTAAATTTACTTCTGATTCAATAATTCTTGTATCAGGAGCAGCAACAGCAGGATTAGTTTTAAGAATATCTCTAAGCTCTAATGCTCCTTTATGCATTGGCATAGATTGAAGAACTTTATTATTAACCTCTTCAGATCTTTCAAGATCACCCAATCTAAACAAACATCCAGCATAGCAAAATAACATGTCGTTATTTTCTGGGTTATTGTCAGTATATGTTTTAAGTGCATTTGCGAGCTCTTCAAATCTCCCAATAGCATAAGAAGCCTCAATTAATTGCAATATAGCTACTTGATCATTAGCATCCTCATTAATAGCTCTAACAAAGCAATCATGCGCACTTTCTTGATCTTCTTTCATCATCAGACACATGCCTTTCCCACTTAAAATCTTTGGATCTTTTGAGTCAATCATTTCACCACGACTAAAGTATTCTAAGGCAGTTTCAATTTGACTCTGAGCTAAATAAACAGCACCTAGTGCAATTAATGTACGAACCTTTGTAGGGTTAAGATTTAAAGATTGATTTAAAAGTTGAGTAGCAGAAGCAAAGTCTTTTTCCCTTGCTGCTGCCTCACCCTTCTCAAGTAATTCCTGACACTCTGACACAAGAGGTGCCATATCATATTCAGCTGAATTAGTAGTAGTAACAGTGTCATTTGATAGGCCTCGAATTTCCTCACTATGTTTACCAAGGATTTCTTGATAGGCTTTAAATGTTTCCATCG
>JAGRAS010000372.1 GCA_020434465.1 Bdellovibrionales bacterium
CCTTTGGTTCGAACTGCATATTGGACTTGCCCACTTAGAAAAAAATTATAAAGCTGATAAAAAAGTGAGGTACCAAAAATTCCATCTGTTGAACCACTGCCTAAAGCAATATCATCACCTCCAACTAATGATTGATTGTCTCCTCCATGCCTAGTAAGACTTTCTAAAAACAATTCTCTTTCTTGCTTTAAAGGATCAGAATTTCCAGTTGCTAATTTAGCGCCTGCAAATAAATCCCAAACTAAAGTACTTTTTTCTTTGTGCATTCTGATAGGCGATAACGTTCCTAGAATTACAAGATCGCCTACTCCTTTTTCCGATCCTTTATCTATATTATCATCTAGAACTCTACGATATTTTCTATAAATTAACGGAAGATTTAATTGAACCCCGAAACGATCAGTGAATCTATAAGAAGAAATAACTTGAGTAATATTAGAGTCTAGATATTGTCCAGGAAATGATTCTAAGCCTTCTGGCCTAATAATATTAGATGATTGGTGAGTAAACTGATGTGCAAGACCTAACTTAAAACTTTTAGCTGAACCCTCTTCTATTTCTACTTGATTAAAAACTGCACAAAAATCGCAGGCAAATACAGAATCTAAAGATGTAAAGAATAAACCTAATATTAGTAAGAAAAATATTAACTTGCTTTTCATTTTATACAATAAAAAATTCATGCAGATGATTAAGCAGAAATTTAGAGCTAAATTCAATGCGACATATTGTCGCAGAATATTGTTGAATAATAATTAAATGTTAAGACTTACTAAGTTTTTAGCATCTACGTACTTTAATGATCTGTGGTTCTGTTAATAAGCTTATTTATGGACTTATGAATGAACTCACTATTTAAACTAACTCAATTTTCCAGGATTTTTAGCTATTTTTCTTTGTAATGATCTCCGATGTAACCCAAGAGTTTTTGCGGCCTGAGTGATATTACCACCATGATCATTGATAACTCGATTCATATGCTCCCACTCAACCTGGGAAAGAGTTGGTGTTGAGGAATCAATTTGTGGTTCATACCCTTCAAAGCTTGCGATAATTGCATCTGCATTCGTAGGCTTAGACATATATTGAACTGCACCATTTTTTATGGCTTGTACTGCCGATGCAATAGTTCCATAGCCTGTAAGTATTATAGACTTGGATGCTGGATTTTTTTGATTAAACAACTTAACCAAATCAAGCCCCGTGCCATCTGGCAAAGAAAGATCGAAAACAGCATAATCAAAAAATTTTGAGTTTAAAATTAAACTAGCTTGCTCAAAAGAGTCAGCATGCTCTACAAGAAAGTTTCTATCTTTAAAAGCTTTTACAAGCCTCAGTCTAAAAACTTCATCATCATCAACAACTATAATTGTTTTTAATCCTCTCATGCTGCCTTTATTCGAGCTTGTGCCAAAGGAAAACTAAAATTCACTATAGTACCTTCACCAGGGCTTGAATTAAAGTTAATTAAACCTCCAATTCTTTCTGCTACCAGCTTAGCAATGTAAACACCTAGTCCCATGCCATTATTTTTTGTTGTAAAAAAAGGAGTTCCTAAATTTTCTAGTATTTCTTGATCAATTCCCTTCCCATGATCTCTTACCAGAACATTAACCTGATTGCCATTTAATCGAAATTCAACTGTTATAGCTTTGTTAGTATCAACTGCATTTTGAGCTTCAAGGGCATTACTAATTAAAGATTTAATAGCGATTAAAACTGCTTCTTTTGGAATAAGAACCTTTTCATGAGCTAATACTGACCAATTAATTTTAGCTTCTCTTGTAGTATGCTCTAACTCTAAAATTTCTTTAAGCTGATCAAATGAAACTAACTCAAGCATCTCCCCAGATATATGACCATAATTTGAGCACATCTTATTGATAATTGATTTACAGCGTGCAGCCTGATCTTTAAGTATTTCTAAATCAGCTACAAGATCTTCAGCTTTTAAATTTTTTGTATTATTAGTTAAGTTTTTTAGCTCATGTGAAATAAGCTCAATAGTAGCAAGCGGAGTATTAATTTCATGTGCTGCATTTGCTGAAATTGCAGTAATA
>JAGRAS010000373.1 GCA_020434465.1 Bdellovibrionales bacterium
GGAGGTACTTACCCAGAATTAGCAGCTGAGTTGTCTAATAGGATTGATAATGCTTTAAAACAACTTGAAGCATTTAAAACTAATCAAGAAAAATTTATTGAAGAAAGAATTAAAACAGGAAAATTTGGATCAATAAAACTTCAGGAGGCACGGCAACTGCTTGAAGAATATATTAAATTAGCCAAATAGAAAGCGATAAAAACCTAAGGATGATTAAAATCATACACCCAATTTGGCCTAATTGCTATATAACGGAAAAATAGGAAATTGTTTATTACTCATGAGGGAGAGTTTTATAATTCTCACTCTTTTAAAAGGAAGATATTATGAAAAATTTTATTGTCTTTGGATTTATAGTTTTGCTAGCATGTACAAATATTAAAGCTGAAGAAGCTAGTATGGAAAGTTCCACTACTACAATAGAAAGATCTACGGACTCTCTTGGAAATAACTCAGAAACCCTAGCCACCCACTCCCAGAAGACTGAAGCAGAAGTTGAATCAGATGGAAATGTTAAAGCAAGATTCGATGAAAGCCACTCAGTAGAGTCAGAACATGATGGCTTAGGTACTGACACTAAAAGTTCTCACAATGCTTCTCATTCAAAAAGTATGGAAATCAATGAAAATGGTAACATAGAAAGTGCAACTGAAAGCACTGCTACGTCTTCTCATGTTGAAGTGGAATAGAAATTAATTCTTAAAATAAGAGCAATAGTAGGTAGTTTTATTGCTCTTTATTCCTGGTTTAGCTTTAGGAAACTTAGGCAAGACCCTGATTAGTTTATAATCCTAATAAGGATTATAAACTAATCAACCAAAGTTACTTTTTAATCCAGAAAAAAACTACTAAGCTCAACTAATTTTTGAAGAAAATTAATATCTTACCTTAAGGCTACTACTTATTTTCAAAGTTTTTGGAAACAAGATAAATTTTTGAACGACTTCTATCTTAAGCTTAAGTTTTCATTATAATTAGGGCATAATTCTAGTAATCCAATGCATAAAATAGAAAATGAAATTTTGATTAATAAAGAGGTGCTCGAAAATGCACTTGGCCCACTACTCCGTGAAGCTGAGATCCAAGAAGTTTTAGGTCGTAAAAAACTCTTCGAGCTTGATATGGAGAAAACCCTCAAACGTGTTGCTGAACTTTCATTCGACTTTCTTGAACAATCTTTTGTACCTGACGAATTAGAAAGATTTTCACATCGATCTAATTGGGAGACGAACACAAAAATTAAAATCTCAGATGCAATTGAAATCTTAAAGTTTGGAGTATTGGCCTTATCTAAAACTACAGGCTCTGCATGGGTAGAGTCATATCTTCCTGGTGGGCATGAGAACGATGCTCTTGAGATCTATCAGCATGTATTCTCTTCATTAAAAGATTTAGCTTTGCAGACTGATGATTCAAAAAAAACTGCTTTCTACCATTCCGTAAGACAACTTCAAGCTGAATTTCTTAAAACCATTAAGAGATTTAGGAAAGAAATAAGTGGAAAATCTAGCCCATTAAAAGTGAGCAAAAGTAGTTTTAAGACAATAACTAGTCAAATTCGTGCCGCTAGTTAAAAGATTTTGTATATACTCAACGAAGTATGGTTTTATCGGTTCTGATCTAAGCTCTTTGGGTAAATAGGATGTTATCTCAGATTCGCTAAGTGCCAAATCCTTCCTCCTTCGCCAAGGCTACGAAGGACAAGTAACGGATTTGCCTGTTTTTCGTTGAGTATATTTATTGCTGGCAAATTTGCTGACGCAGATTTTGCTTATAGCCAGCGAAAAAAGACCTGTAACTTAACGGTAAAATCTAATGTCGCTGGCTATATCTAGTGTTTTGCTTCATTTATTATTTGATTTTTAAAATAAAAAGTCTAAGCTAGTTATTGGAGAAATAATACGATGACTTCAATTAAGTTATGGTTTAAAGGCCTATCCCAAGCAGAGCTTATAAGAACAGAATTCAATCACCCAATAATTCCTGAAAATATAATTTGTGTTCGCGGAAGAAACAACGGCGCTCATGCGAGCCATTGCG
>JAGRAS010000374.1 GCA_020434465.1 Bdellovibrionales bacterium
ATTCAGTAATTCTAGCACTTACTGCTAAAATTGGTTTGTCGTATCCTCTCTTTCTTAATTCTCTTGCAGTTTGATGGCCATTCAAAATAGGCATTTGAATATCTAATAAGATAACATCAAAAGCTTCGTTTTTTTCCCAAGCATCAAGAGCGATATCTAAACACTCTTTTCCATTCTTTGCTGTTTTTGTTTTTAGTCCGGCTTCAGAAAGAATAAAGCTCATAATTAGCTGAGAATTTTTATCGTCTTCAGCAATTAGTACACGTTTTGGTTGAATTTGTTGTGATAACATAGCTCTACCCATAATTGTTACTTAGCTAAGTTTTTATCGTCTAAGTTATGGACAAACATGAAAGCAAAATAATAGTTAGCTAACTAGTTGTTTTTATTACTTTTTAAGCTATAAAGGCTTTAATTTTTTGCACCCCAGCTACAACAGCGCTTGAGCTACGTTTTAAAACCGGAATCATTTTTAAAAGCGTTTGCTGATCTCTTTCTTCAGCAGCAACTTGAATTTTCTGAATGCAATCAGCAAAGACAGTGTATTCACATAAAGATGCAGCTCCAAGTAAAAAACATGCTCCTTTTATTGATTCGAAATCTCTTGCCTGAATACCCTCAACTATTTCATCAACAGCATTTGGTATTCTGCGAATCAATTCTAAAGCTGCCTTAGCGTGCACGCTGCTCTTGGATAAAATTTGTGGAATAACTGGCAAAATTGGTAGACCATCATCTTTCAAGTTGGAAGTTGGCTTAAGTTGTTTTGCAACTGCATTTACTAATGATTCTTTACCTGCAAGCTTACTTACAAAGCTATTACAGCCTGAAACTATTGCATCCTGCTTATCATGCTCAGCAGAGCGTGCTGTCATAGCAATTATTGGTAATTCATAGCCTCTGCTTCTAAGCTCTTTTGCAGCTTGTTTTCCGTCTAAAACTGGCATTTGTAAGTCCATTAAAATTACATCGAATGGAGTTCTATCCTGTAAAGCATTTATAGCTCTGTTCACCCCTTGAACGCCATTATCTGCAATTTCTACTTGTGCACCTGCACTCTGAAGAATGTAAGAAATCAAGGCCTGAGAATCTGGCTCGTCTTCTACAAGCAAGACACGATAATTTTGCTCTTCAGCTTGAGCAGTCGTTTTTTCACTAGACATTAAACTCTCCCCATATAGGCTGGAACTGTTTTTTTGGGGCGCTAATTAGATTCTCTTAGTTTGAATATCGGTTTTATACAATTGAAACATAAGCTAAAAAAAATCCCTTTTCTTCAAGGATTTAGCTTTAGTAGAGTCATCGACATTGGGAGCATTGTTTTATACTCAAGCCATTTATTATGATACAAAACTTCTATCTTATCTCTTACTGATGTTTCTTGCATATCTTTAGAATCAGGTGCCCAACCCACAACTAAATAGCTAGCTCCCCTTTTTCTAGCCATTCTATAATAAGCACGAATCCTATCTTGCTTAGCATATGACTCTCTAAAATTATCAAAATCAGACCGCCATTTAATTAGTTTATTATGATTTGAATAGCCTAAAATTCCACCATCCTTAAACGAATAGACCACAGGCCTTAGCGCCGAATAGCGAACTACTAACTCATCTACGCCTTCAACTACAAACAAAGCCTCACCTTTTGGAACGAGCTCTTTAATTGCTTCAATATTTTTATTTACTTCATCCCAAGCTTCTGGCGGTTCAGGAATTAACAGCCCTGCCTTCCAAGCATCGTAAGTTCTTTGCGGATGACCCCAAGTTGGCCCAAAATACTTAATAACAATAAATCCAACTATCAATAATGCTACTACCCCTGGAACCTTACTTTTAGTTCGAGCACAAAACTCTACGCTTAGCTCTCTTAAAAACCAAACAAGAGCTATTATAGTTAATGGAATCGAGTATCGAATAGTTCTAACTAAATCAATTTCTGGTGGCAAAGCTTTTAGCGCCTTACATATTTCCTGTTCAACAAAAGGAACAAGCATTCCAATTATGCATACACCAATTAACCAAAATAAAAGCA
>JAGRAS010000375.1 GCA_020434465.1 Bdellovibrionales bacterium
GAACTAACATTTGCAGACAACAATGAGACCGGACTTCCCGGAATTAAACCTAAATTTTTAGATAGCTCTTTCCCAACTATAATTCCAGGTAAAGAAACTTTGTTCACAGTTCCATTTATATCCAGACTTTCAATTTCAGGGGCATTAAAAAGATCTTTTATACCTGCATTATCAATTAAATAACTTTCTACCTGATCTGCGGCTTGAGTACTCTCTTCTATTCCTCGAATGATAACGCCTGTAGATCGATCTTCTGTTCTAATTAATGCTTGTTGAGTTAAGATCGGCGAAACAGAAACTATTCCATCTATACTGGAAATACTTTGCGACAAATCTTGCCAAGAAGAAATCTTGCCGCCTAAGCGTCTAACTATCACATGCGAATCAGTACTTAGAATTTTATTTTTTAATTCGTACTCAAAACCTGTCATCACCGCCATTACAATATTAAGTACTGCCACTCCAATTGCGACACCAAGTATGGATATAATTGAAATTATGGAAATAAACGCTTCAGACCTTTTTGACCAAAGATAACGCAATGCTATTTTTCTAGTAAAACTCAAAATCAGACTTTCAATAATATTTTAATACAAAGCCAACAAGCTAACTCTCTAAGATAATTATGGATTTATAAGTTTACCGCAAGTTAAGCAATAAGGTATATCCGTCTATTGAAAAAAATATGTTAATTTAAACACTTACATTATTAAATTGATTTTATTCCCTGTTAAATTTTTGTTAAAGACTTGCCAATAACTACCTTAAGGCGTTTAACCTCAAACTAGATTATTTTTTAGTGAGCAAATTATGAAGAAATTACTAGTTGCTTTTTTAGTTAACACAATAGTACTTACCCAGGTTTTTGCAACACCAACAAATGAAATTGAAATTTCTTTTGCTGATACAGGAATTGTAGGGCTTGAAGAACTTCAAAGGCAATATGAAGCCTTTCAAAATACTCTCTCAAAATATGCAGGTGTAAAAATTAAGTTTATGCCAGTAACTAGTCGTACAGCAGTTGTAGAAGCGATGAATAGTAAAAAACTTGATCTTGCTCTGTCTGGCCCAGCTGAATATGTAGTAATTAGAAAACGTACAAATGCAGAACCGATTGTTGCCCTAGTCCGCCCTGATTACTTTTCTTTAATTGCAGTTAAAACGAGTAGCGGAATTCAATCAATAAAAGATTTAAAAGGTAAAAAAATTGCATTTGGACAAGTAGGCTCAACTTCATATCATTTAAGCCCTATGCAATTATTAACTGATAATGGAATTGATCCACAAACTGAAATCAAATCTGTGCATATTGATAAAAGAGTTGCATGGGATGCGCTGCTTAGAGGAGATGTTGATGCAATTGGAATGAGTCAATTAAGATTTAATCAATTTAGAGAAGAAGAAAGCTCTGCAAAACCAGGTGATTTTAAAGTTCTTGCCAGAGGGCCTGATCTTCCAAATGATTTAATTGTTGCTGGAGAACATGTTGATCCTGCTATTGTTGCTAAAATTCGCGCTGCCTTTGCCGACCATTCCGATGAATTAATTGCTTCTATCTTACAAGGTGAAGAATTACAGAAATATAATGGAATGCGATTTATTACTAATGTGAAAGATAGTGATTATAATTATGTGAGATCGATGTATATTTCTGCTGGTTATCCAGAATATTCTGAGTTTGTTGGGAATGGGTAGAGAGTTAGATATAATCTAAAATCAGCTCGATGAACTTAGCTCTAAACTGCTGCTTTAAGTTTTATATTTTGGCTAGGACTAAGACTAAGACAATATTGAGAGCTGGGGCTACCACAAAATAAATACAAATCCATTGTCCAAAACCTTTTCCTAGTCCTGGTTTTAGCCCTGGTCATAGTCATGGCCTTAGTCTAAGCCTTAATCATTAAGATATTTTAGGTAAGGGCAAAGGCAAAGTTCGAGACTAAGACTAAGACTAAGACTAAGACTAAGACTAAGACTAAGACTAAGACTAAGACTAAGACTAAGACTAAGACTAAGACTAAGACTAAGACT
>JAGRAS010000376.1 GCA_020434465.1 Bdellovibrionales bacterium
TTATACCGACGTCAAGGGCGTTTATTCGACGGATCCGAGAGTATGTCCTCATGCTCGCTTGATAGATCGAGTGTGTCACGAAGAGATGCTGGAAATGGCGAGTTTGGGAGCGAAAGTTTTGCATCCACGTTCAGTTTATTTTGCAATGCAATATGATATTCCACTAGTCGTGCTTTCAAGCTTTATTGATGCTGAAGGTACCTGGATTGTTAAAGAGGAGGAGTTAATGGAAAAGCCAGTTGTTTCTGGAATTAGTTATCGTACTGATGAAGCTAAAATTACAATTAACAAGTTGAAAGATGCGACTAATTCTCTCGATATGATTTTCAAAACTCTTTCTGAGCATGACATTTTTGTAGATATGATTACCCAGACTGGGGTTGTTGATGAGTTAACAAATGTTAGTTTTACTTTGGCTGATGACATTAGTTCTAATGCGCTTTCAATTCTTAATGAGCTTGTTCCTCAGCTTGGAGCTGAAGGTGTCAGTCTTGATCGAGATATTGCAAAAGTATCAATAGTTGGCATTGGCATGAAATATCATACAGGGGTAGCATCAAGAATGTTTAGTGTACTAGCTAAAGAAGGAATTCGGGTTGAAATGATTTCTACATCAGAAATTAAATTATCCGTTGTTATCCCAAGAAAATATTGTGAAGTTGCTGTTAGAAGTTTACACCAAGAATTTATAGAGCATGAAGCAGGGATATCTGTAGAGAAATAATTGGAACTAAAGACACTGCTTAAAACTTTTTCCTAGTCCTGGCTTTAGCCCTAGTCTTGGTTCTATAGCTAGCCTTTTTCATTTCATGGTATGGATAGAGTCACAATAATTCAAATCAATTTTTTTTAATACTCTTTCTGCTGTAATTTTACCGATACCTTTTAGAGATGTTAAAATCTGCGTTGGGTCTTCGCTGGAATTACTGCAGAGTTTATCAAGTGATTTAAAGACAAGTTCAGCTCTTGATTTAGATATTCCATCAAAGAGTTCAATATCAGATTCAATAAGTGATGAGATTGGCACTTTTAAATCAAGTGTTAAATCTGACTCAACATTTTGGATATCTACCTTATGCCTGATGCTGTATCTTTTTTCTATATTAATTGAATTAGCTAAGTAGATTGTAAGAATCACAAAGCATGCATTTACTGTGTTTGCTTTCACACAAAGTATTCGTTACTTTTCTTTATTTGTTGATAAATTTTACGCTGTAAGATCAAGCTTATGTCTTAATAGCTCTTGTTCTTTACGTTTATTATTGGACTCTGTATCAACAGTTGAATCACCAACTTCTCTTGTAGCTGAGGGGGAAAAAGGAGCTTCGACTCTTTCAGGTCTGCTCATGGATCTTGTTTCATCAGTTTTTGCTTGTTCAGGTGAACTTTCACGCCTATCTTTTTCTATAGCTGTTGCAGCTTGGCTGGCACCAGTAGTGTTTGTAGGCACCGCCGATGCCACACCTTGTGCTATTACCTGCTGAATACTCATTTATTCCATTAAGTAGTTAAAACTTTAAAATCCTGCTATTATCAGCCTCTATTAATATTTAAATCGACAAATAATCAGAGAATTTAATAAATTAGCTCTTTTTTATGTTTTATAATTTTGACACAAATGCGACTTATGGACTTCTACCAGGAGTAGCTAGTAAGCTAAGTTCTTATAATAACACACTTTTTAACCCAAGTTCGATACACTCCCTAGGTCAGAATAGTCGTATTTTAATTGAGGAAAGTAGGGAGCGCTTAAGAGCCTTTTTAGGTGCTGAAAAAAGCTCTAGGATTATTTATACATCGGGTGCGACTGAAGCAAATAATAGTGCAATTTTTTCACCCTTTACTGAATATCTTAAGAAGTACGGTCCTAATGAAAGAGCAAAATTAACTTTAATAACGACCAGCGTTGAGCACCCTTCTGTTTTAGAGGCGTGTAAAAAACTAGATGAGTATGGCTTTGATGTAGTGTATTTAGATGTTGATAAAAATGGCTATCTAAATTTTGAAAGACTAGTTGAGACATTGAAT
>JAGRAS010000377.1 GCA_020434465.1 Bdellovibrionales bacterium
AGATTCTGCGCTAGTTAAAAAAGACGAGATAACACAAGAGCCCCCTGCTGTAAGAGAAGAGGTGCTACCAAGACTGGAAAAAGAAGAAGTTCTCGATCTCAATGAAAATGAGCATGAACAACAACAAGATACTGACCCAGAAAAACCTCTAGTTAAAGAACTTAACTCTGAGCAAGAACTTGACCCAGAATTAGAATTAACACCTGAACAACTAAAAGCTTTAGTTGATACATTCCCAGCAATAAGAGAAATTTCAGAAGATACAAAAAAGTTAATGACTACTGCTTTTGATCATAAAAGAGGGGAATACTACATGCCAACTACTACACCTCTTATTAAACATGAAAAACCTGTTCCTCTTGCAGCAGATCCTGAAGTTAAGCTTCACTGGTTGAGATATAGTGGCAATAAACGCGGAGTCACTATTGTTTCAGCTTATGTTGATGAAGGATCGGGATCTCAATTAGTTGAGATCACAGATTTTCGCTGGAAAAGATCAAGAAGTAGGCAACTAGTAATAAAATCCTACTCTCCAAGCGAACAAGAAGGGGAAGATAGATTTACTGGACAAAAAAGCTACATGCATTGCCCTGGCTTTACAGCAGAAGAAGATCACAACTACCTCTATAGTAACCCAGCTTTAAGTTTCGAATCAGGTTTTATCGAGCCTAATGATCAAGAAGCATACGAAAATGCAAGTAAAGAGCTTGAGCGTTGGGCAAAACTTCTTGAAGTTGATAAGTATGTAAAATTGACCTCCTCTGCTCCAATTACTGAATTTGTTGAAGAGTTAGCTAAAATTGATCTTAAAAGAGACAATTTTCTAAGCCCTAATTATGTAGAGTTATCTTTTCCATCCTCTAAAAGGAGCCCACCCTTCCTGCGAGTTATTGATAAAGATCAAGCAACTGAATCCTATGTTAATTCAATCAAAACCTACGTATATGATCAAAACATTTTTACAATTGAGATTGAATTTAGAATTCCTTATGCAAACAATAATGCAGTAATGTCTGTTAAGTTAGAAGATTTTCAATGGAATGGAACTCTTGATAGAGTAATATTTGGCTCTGAAAATTCAATGTCTGTAACTAGAAACCCTGATGGCTCAATTTATAGTTCAGGCGCTCACTTATATGATGATAAAGTTAACTATTCTGATGAGGATCTAAGTAGAATACTTGATGCAATGCAGCTAACATATAATCGCACAGTTTCTGCATTTCAAGACGCCTTGAAAAAACAAAGAACTGAGGATTTTTCACCTAAGACTGGGAAAGAGCTGGCAGATCAAAGGAAAGCTTGGCTTACAAACGAAATGGATTAGTAGCTTAGGATCAGTTCTCACCCACCTTGCTTTGACGCGCTCTTAAAAGACAGATTTTGTAACTACTCTACGTATTGCTCAACAGTAGTTCTTAAATCTTTTCTAGTGAATTGAATATCACTTTTTGGTTTAGAGGCAGAAGGCATAGCTCCTTCAGATCTTGCTCTAGAAACAGTACCTGCTGCTAAAGCATCATGACTTCGCACTAGAGTTTCTCTAACTCCACGAAGCGTTAACCTAAGACCTGAGATTGAGGATGCAGACAATTGTTTGCCGTTAGCTGTTAATTCTTCTAGCATAAATACTAAATCAGCTGCTTCCATAAGTTGTCTTAAAGCTCTACTTTGATCCATTTTTCTCTCTCTTAATAATATTTCAAGGCATCCTTGCCTGAACTTAAGATGCTAAGAGCGTGAAATTAGTTGCTCAAGTAGCTATAATTAATTGAAACCACATATATTTTTCTATAAAACCAGCAATAAGCCACCATCAACCAAGGCTTTAAACTAGTAATATTGGATAAATTAAAAAAAAATTGTTAAAAATTTACGAATTACTATGACCCGCCCATTGTTAGCTGGCGCTATTAGATTTCTTAACTTATATTTAATTCAGAATGTTTGGTACACAATTAGCACTTTTTGATAGTATAATTTCTAAAATTCCTTTTATTGGCAAAAAAAACAGCCAGTCTAAAAG